>JAAYNG010000099.1 GCA_012520935.1 Tissierellia bacterium
ATATCCTCCCCTACTTACTAAAAACATAATAAATAAAAATCTATTACTTGATATCTCCAATTTTTACAGTGTCTGCAATTCTTACAAAGACTGTTGCTGCTTCTGCCCTTGTTAGGCCTGCCTTAGGGTCAAAGGCATCTCCCTTTCCTTTAAGGAGTTCCGCCTTTACCAGTGTATCAACTGCTGTCTTTGTAGCTTCTGATATTTGGTCGCTATCAGAGAAATCCTTCATTTCTCCTTCAACAGCTGGTAACTTGTCAGTAAGCTTCATATATTGGTATACTGTATAGGCCATTTCTTCCCTTGAAAGTTCTTCCCTTGGATTAACCTTCTTTCCTTCATTTAATAGTAGCTTATTTGTAAATGCCCAGTTAAATGAATTAAAGTAGTAGTCTGTTTCTTTTACATCTTCAAGTCCCACAGCTTCAACAGCCTTAGACCCGTCAAGTCTAAATAGCACCTCTATAAACATCCCCCTTGTAAGCTTCACATTTGGTGAAAACTTGTCTGCTGAAGTACCTTTGAACAAGCCAAGTTCAACTGCCTTTTCTATCTCTGCCTTGCCCCAGTGGTTTTCAATATCAGTAAACTTGCCAGTAGTAACCGGTTCTTCTACCGGTTTCTCTACAGGCTTCTCTGCAACTACAATCCTATCTTCAACTTTTGGAGATACAGTAGCCTTAGCCTTCATATAGTCTGATAAAATATCTGATAACAAGGCATATTCTTTAGGGTCAGATGTAGACTTGAACATTTCATACCCGTCACCGCCAACTTGGATAAAGTCATTGGTTGCAAGCTTATACATCTTATCTAATTCTAATGGCTTTCCTCCTATCATGAAGTCATAAAGCCTT
This sequence comes from Tissierellia bacterium, assembly GCA_012520935.1. Lineage (GTDB taxonomy): Bacteria > Bacillota > Clostridia > Tissierellales > Peptoniphilaceae > JAAYNG01. The sequence goes on from JAAYNG010000099.1 coordinate 858, forward strand.
TTACCCTTTTCTTGCTTAGGGTCAAACTTAAAACTTCCTCCTGAAATTTGAGGGAACTTCCCTGCAGCTTCCGGATATTCGTCAATACCATATTCCATAGCTTCTAATATTAGCTTGCCTGGAACTTCTACCATTACTGCATAGTTAGTGAATGGGAAGGCAGTTAAGATGCCTTCTAAAGTTACATCGCCTGCTCCTATGTCTGACCTTATTCCTCCACCGTTTGTAAAGGCGAAGTCTGCCCCTGTGTGTTCTCTTATGGCATCTGCTGTAAGGTTTCCTAGGTTGGTTTCCTTTGTCCTTACATTTTCTCTAGTTCCGTCCAGTAGTACATCTGTCTTGCCTACAACTCTTGATGTCATTTGCTTATTTTCTTCTTTAATTTCTTCTATTAACTTTAATATTCCTTCGTCCTCTTTCAAGTCGTCTTTTGCTGTTTCGTAAGGAAGTAGGCTTGCTTTTGCCGATGTAAGTTTTCCATCTTCTAAAACTAAGTCTACCTTCCCAATGCTCTTTATATGTCCATCTGTTTGAACTATTAATGTCTTTCCTACTTGTTTACCGGCATCTAGTTTTGTATGGGAGTGACCGTCTATTATCAGGTCAATTCCTTCAACCCTTGATGCTAGAACATCAGAACTTACTGCCGGAGTTTCATCTAAACCAAGGTGAGATAATACGACAATAAGGTTTGCACCCTTATCCTTTAAGTCTTTTACCATTTCATTTCCTACTTCTACCGGGTCCTTGAATGTAAGGCCCTCTGTATTCTTAGGATTTGATTTTGTCTTTGTCTCTCCTGTTGCTAAGCCAAATACTCCGACCTTAACACCGTCTACATCGATTAGCATACTTGTGTCAAAAACAGGATTTCCATTGGAGTCAACTACATTTGCAGCTAGGAATGGGAATTTAGCTACTTTTTGTAGGTCAATTATCCTCTTGTAGCCGTAGTTAAAGTCGTGGTTTCCTAGTGTCATTCCATTTAGACCAAGTTCGTTTAGGACTTTAACAACATTCTCGCCTGTTGAAATGTTTGCAATTGGCTTGCCATGAAGTGTGTCTCCTGCATCAAATACAAGTACATTCTTACCATCTTTTCTCAAAGTTTCCACTAGGGTCTTTACCCTTGCAAAACCTAACTCTCCTGACCTTTCGTCAAAGTCAATCCTACCGTGGGTGTCATTTGTGTGAATGATTGTGATTTCTGTCTTATTTGCTGCTAGTGAGAAAGTTGATGTAGTTACCAACATTAAGACTGCAAGCAAGACAGCAAAAATTCTGCGTAAGTTTTTCATAAAATCCTCCTTTTTATTTTTTTTATGCTATAAAAAAATTTAAGTTCTAATTAAATCATCCAAACTTCGCAGTTGGAAAATTAATACAAAGCTTGAAAATTTGCCCGTCATCGCGAGCGAAGCGTGGCGATCCAGAAGATATTAATTAACTTTGTATAATCTTTCATCTCTGGATTGCTTCAGGCTAAAGCCCTCGCAATGACGATGTGCGAAGTTTGAGTTAAACTAACTTAAGATTAGCCTTTCTAATTCCATCGGCTCAATATATTTCCCATCCTTGTAGGCCCTCATATTTCCGCCGGAAATTTCGTCCACAAGGGTTATCTGCCTATCCTCTCCACACCTGCCAAACTCAAACTTGATGTCATATAGGTCAATCCCCTTTTCCTTCAGTGTGTCTTTAACAATTTCTCCAATTTTAACTGTCATGTCCTTGAGGGTCTTGTATTCCTCATGGCTTAAGATATTTAAGATTGCAAGGGCATCTTCAGTAATTGGCGGGTCTTCCCTTTCATCATCCTTTAAGGTCACTTCAACAAAGGCCGGCAGTTCATCCCCTTCATTACAGTATTTCCCATACCTTCTCAAGAAGCTCCCCACTGCCCTATACCTTAAGATTACCTCTACACCTTGGCCAAAGTGTTCAGCAGGTAAGACTTCCATTTCACCCTTTTCTATATCTGCCTGAACAAAATGAGTCGGTATCCCCTTTTCACTTATCTTTTTAAAGAAGATTTCAGTAAGTCTTAAGCCGGACTTGCCGATACCATCAATGGTTAAGCCAACAGTGTTTGCTCCCGGGTCAAAGACCCCGTCTACACCTGTTACGCTATCCTTGAACTTCAAAAGATAGTTCCCGTTTTCCAACTCAAATACATCCTTTGTCTTACCTTCATAAACTCTTTTCATAGATTTCCCCCTAATCTTCTAAATCTTTTATATTGGTATCTGTATCATCAATTGGCTCTTGATTTTGGTCAATAACTTCTTCATAGTCCTTGTCCCTTTGTCCGGTAGCCTTAATATCGTCCCTGTTATAGTTGTCAAATTTTTCGTTGCTTTCACCCTTATTGACTAAGACTCTCAATGTCCCATGTAAGGGGTCCCTCTTAACCACCGTGCCAAGTCCATCGGCAGTTTCTACAATATCTCCAACAAGAGGCATGCCCTTTAAGGCTTCTTCATACATGGAGTCTTCGTACCTTAGGCAGCACAAGAGCCTGCCACAAAGGCCTGAAATCTTGTGTGGGTTTAGGCTTAAGCCTTGGTTCTTTGCCATGGTTATTGATATTGGGGTGAATTCCCCAAGGAAGCTTTTGCAGCAACATTCCCTTCCACAAGGAGCAAGTCCACCAATTTTTTTCGTATGGTCCCTTACCCCTATCTGCCTTAGCTCAATCCTCACCTTAAAGTATGAGGCCAAGTCCCTTACAAGCTCACGAAAATCCACCCTCCCATCAGCTGTAAAATAGAAGATAACCTTGTTGTTATCAAAGGTGTACTCCATATCTATAAGTTTCATGGGTAGGCCATGGTCAAGTATCTTTCCTTCACAAACTTCAAGGGCATGGGTCTTCTTTTCTAAGTTTATCTTGTGCCGTAGCTTATCATCTTCATTTGCAATCCTAATTATAGGTTTTAAGGTCTTTACTATCTCGTCTTCGGATACCTGTCTCTTCTCCACTACAATTGTCCCAAACTCAACCCCTCTGGCTGTCTCTACTATGACATTGTCTTCTAGCTAAAGATCAAATTCCATTGGGGCAAAATAGTAAATCTTACCTGCCTCTTTAAATCTTACTCCTACTACATCTATCATAAAATCATCCTTTACTCATTAAATCATATCACAAAATCAATATTTAGTATATATTTTATTTTTGACCATCTGTCCTCAATACATCTAGCAAGGCAATGTATAGGAAGAAAATAACCATCATGGCCGGAACTTCAAAAATATTTTCTACAAAGTTTTGTATCAATACGCCTAGGGCGCCGGTGAAAACACATATCCCTCTTAGGAAGTCCATCTTGTCAACCCTTGACCAAATAACCTTCAAAGAATAAACAACAAACCAGACTACAAAAATAACCATGGCAGAGATTCCAAAATAGCCCATTTCTACCAGAGTTTTTAAGTAGTAGTTGTCCAGGTAAAATGGAGCTAAATTGTTGTTTATGGCAACTGCCCCTCCAAACCTACCCAAACCTACACCAAAGGCCTTGTTCTTACTCCAAACCCTCAGACCAAAGTCCCACCTGTATAACCTGCCTGCCTTTGAGGAAGACGCATAGTATTCCGGACTTAATAGTTGTAAAAGTCTCCTGCTCAGAGGGTTTTCTGTAATTAGGAATATCAGTCCAAAGAAACCAAAGGTAAATATCAAGTGAGATGAAACCAAGAGCAGGAAAATAACCACTACAAAGGCAAAGGACAACCATGCCCCCCTGGAGAATGTAAACAAAAGACCAAGCACCATAGAGACGAAGGAAAGACCGTGTACTGCCTTTAGTATTGGCCTTTTTTCTTCTAAAAACTTCAAGAGTGCTATAGGTATCAGGATTACAAAAATTGCTCCAAGGACATTGGGACTTCCAACTATGGAAAAGGCCCTAGTCCTCACAGTTTCAGTGACATCTGTCCAGTTGCCCAGCATGGGAACTTTCATTATATATTGGTAGACTGCATGCAGGCCAAAGAAAAGCCCTTGAAAGGAAAGGAGGCTGGTTATAAAGTTAAACTCTTCCTTCTTCCTAATCAATTGTACAAAGGCAAAGTACCAGAGCATCTGTTGAAACATTGCCCTGAAGCCTTCTATGGCTACATCTAGGTTTTGTTGCTTAACCAGGACATGGCTGACTCCAATTACTATAAAAAGTAATATAGGTAGACCCATTGGTGTCCTATTATAGTCCAAGTCTCCCTTTGAATTTACCCTCCTTGCCACTATATAGGCAAAAAGGAAGATTAAATAGAGTTCATCCCAAACTGACCCAAGTGCATTGATTACAGGCAAGCTTCTTATAGCCTTGTCTACAAAGATATAAAATACAGGTATAATCACGAAAATTTGACCTAGGGAGTCAAAACCGGAAATCTCTTTCAGTTTTCCCAGTATGGCTGAGGACTTAAAAAGTCTTTCAAAAAATTCAAAAATCTTTGAAAAAATTGACCGGCTATATATCTCATAAATCCACTTGTAGAACTTACTAAATACACCGTTTATCCTTTTCAGAATCCTATAATAAAGACTCTTATAATATATGAAGTTGACTTCTTTCTTCCTTGCCTCAAGCTTTGGTGGAGTAAAAATAAAGGAATGCTCCATCAGACCGTAAAGCCAAGAAAAAATTGAATATATAAAAGAGTTCTTCCAAAGATTATTTATTTTCTCTGTCATTCAATAACCTCTACATTTGAAATATCGCCTTTGAACCTATAGTTCTGTGATTCCAACAGTACATTTTGTCCAAACCTGATTTCTTGCTTGCCCAGCTTATAGGAATGAGACTGGTAAGGGAGTCTCCCTTCAACTGTCACCACAGCCCTCTCCATAAGTGGGTTAACTGACTCTACTGTCTTCCCGTCCTTGTCTAAGTGGTTTTCAACTGCATCGGTAATCTTAATGTCAACTACCTCAGCATCAAAAAACTTTTTCATCTCTCCAATTTTATCCCCAATCTTGATGGTCCTTAGGGAGTCCTTCCTGCCTTCAAGAGTTACCTCCCACCTGATAAGCCTCACCTCGTCTCCCTCAACAACATCAGAAATCTCCTTGTTGGAAAGTCGTAAGACCATGAAAAATAAGAGGACCAGTAAGACTAGGACAGCAATTAAGTCCAATATTGAAATTTTCCCAAATACCCTTCCTTCTTTATCAATTATTTTCATTTATTTCCTCCACAAAGATAATTTCTGAATTGAAGGTTGTTCCTTCTGTCTTGACTATATAGTCTATTCCTGCCTTTACCTCTTGTCCACCTGCCTGCATGTAAGGGCCATCAAATAAAACTTCGGTTTCCAAGTCCACCCAGGCTGAGTGTTTATTGTTGGACTTGACAAGGGCTAACTTCCCATCCGGACCAACTTCCAAGTCCTCCTTCTCCTTTATTTTTACACCCGTAATCTTTCCATTTTGAAACTTGTATTGGGCAAAAAGAGTATCTCCCGGCTTTAAGGTCTCAAGAGCAGAAAGGTCTGCCTCTTCAATGAAGCAAGTCAACCTGACCTTCTTGGCCTTGCCCTCAACAATTTCTCCCTTTAGGGCATTCCTGTTTACAAAGAGGAAGACCAAGGCGAAAATCCCCAGTATCACCATCACATCAAATAAGTTAAATTTTTTCTTCATATCCTTCTCCTAGATTTCTTCTATAATCTTTGACAGGGCCTTTGCCTGATTTTCTCTTCTATACTTCTCTATCTGGTCAATTACCGGCTCTATAACCTCTTCACCGGAGAATTTACTGCCATAAAATTTCTTTATTAGCCCGGCTATCCCTTCTATATCTCCGGGGTCTGCTGTGAGCCCTGTGCCTGTGTCTATAATCAAGTCCCTTGCAACCCCGTCCGGTACTATTCCAATAATCGGCTTGTAGGTCCTTAGGTATTCAAAGACCTTGCCGGTGTAGAAGTTCCCCGACCCCTTACCCTTTCCAATCAAGAGTAAGAGGGCATCTGATTGAAAGAGCATTTCGATGGACTTTTTATGGGGGAGGTAACCGTAGCTCACTATTTCATCCCTTAAGTCGTAGTCCTGCCTGTACTTGTCTAAGACTGACTCATAGACATTGCCGACAATCCTTAACTCAATCTTTTCCTTTTCAACTTCTCCCCTGTCCAAGAGGAGTTTTATTGCCTCCAGAACATCATCAAGGTTCCTTCTGCCATATAAAGAACCTGTGTGGGTCATTACAAATGTATCCTCCGGACTTCCCTTAATATCCAAGCCTTCAAAGTCGCTTTCATCGTAACCATTGGGAATAAAAGTCGACCTCCCTTCCAGTGAAGGGGTATCCTTGACAAAGTTTGCCAACATGATTTCTGTATTGGCTATAAGGAAGTCGCAAGCCTCGTTTATTTCAAGCTCTTCCTTCTTTTCACTTTTAAATTTTAACCTGTTCAGCCTGCTGTCCAAGTGAAAGGGGTTATTGGTCCATTCGTCCCTGTAGTCCACAATCCACTTGATATCGGGTCTTAGCTTCTTAATATAAAGACCTAGTAGATGGGAAGAGTATGGAAAGGAAGTTGTGTAAAGTATTTCAGGTCTTTCCTTATCAAGCAAGTTCAATACTTCTTTTTCGTTCTTTTTTGCCCAAAAAATTTCCGAGTCTGGGGATACCAGTTTGGATAAGACTTTTTTAACCAAGCCAAGGAAACCTGTCCCGTTGGTAAAGTCATATACCTTGAGCCTGTAGACCTTAACAGAGTCAGGTATGTCCTCGTTCAGTGTCTTGTCCTTTAAGCCACCTTCAACCTCCTTTGTTATTACAGCCACCTCATGTCCAAGTTGTGTGAGGTACTTTACGAATTTAGATGTCCTTTGGACACCTGCTCCCCCCATGGGTGGAAACTGGTTAGCTATCATCAAGACCTTACGCATGCTTGCCGTCTCCCAATAAGATATACTTAAAGCCTGCCTTCTCAGCTTCTTCTCTGGAAATCGAATTTCTTGTATCGAAAATAGTTTTTGTATTCATGACCTTCCCTATTTCACTTAAATCTAAATCATCATAATCCTTATGGTTCACACCCATAATTAATAGGTCGGACCCCTCTAGGGCTTTCATGTGGTCCTTTTTGATTTCGAGACCGGCTACCTTCAACTGCTTGTTCTCTCCATAAGGGTCAGTAAGGGACACTTCATAGTCCGGGTCGGCAATTAACTTCTTGGCCAGCTCAACCACTGGACTCTCCCTAAAGTCATCGGTATTGGGCTTGTAGGTAAGTCCTAGAATTGTCAGCTTCCCCTTTGGAATGATGTCCTTAACCATGCTGTATACATGGTCCGGAACAGAGTCGTTAATCTTCCTTCCTAGGTTAATTATATTTGCATTTTTAGAATTATAGACAATAAACCATGGGTCAACTGCGATGCAGTGGCCGCCCACACCGGGACCCGGCGTGTGTAGGTTAACCCTTGGGTGCTTATTGGCAAGACTTATCAGTTCCCAAACATTTACACCAAGGTCTTCACAAATCCTTGCAGTTTCATTGGCTAGACCTATGTTCACATCCCTAAAGGTGTTTTCCATAAGCTTTGCCAGCTCTGCAGTTGTGGAGTCGGTTAGATAAATATCCGCCTTTACAAAGGTCTCATAGCAAGCCTTGGCAGCCTCTGCCGATTCCAGATTTACCCCACCAATTATCCTGTGGTTATTTACCAGCTCGTTGAGTAGGTTGCCTGGAATTACCCTCTCCGGTGAATGGGCAAGGTAGTAGTCCTTTCCAGCTTCCAAGCCTGACAGCTCTCTAATCTTAGGTGCTATTAAGTCTGTAGTAGTCTTTGGAGGACTTGTAGACTCTAAAATTACAAGGTTCCCCTTCTTGATTACCCTGCCTATATTTTCAGCAGCATCTAATACCATAGACATTTCAGGGCTCTTGTCCTCCTTTATTGGAGTTGGGACTGCAATAATAAAGATATCAGCCTCTTCGTATTGGCTAACACCTTTTAGGTTGCCTTCCTTCAAACCCTTGTCTATTAGTTCAGTTACACCTTCTTCAACATAAACCGCCCCTGAATTGAGCCTTTCTACAACCCTTTCATCCTTGTCGTAACCTAAAACACTAAAACCCGCCATGGAAAACATGGCAGCTGTTGGGAGTCCAATATAGCCCAAGCCAACAACAAACATCTTTTTGTTTTTTATATCAAACATCTTTCCACCTTCCACTTTATTTGTCATACAAATATGATACTCATAATTACTTTAAAATGCAATAGGGTTTTTTTATTCTTTAGCCTTTAGCCATATCTCTTTCCTCTCTATCATTTTATCAATCCCAGTATCTTTCATGTCAAAAGCCTTCTCAATAAGGATTCTCGCCTTTAGTAAATCATTTAATGTCAACCTCTCATAGTCATCTCTGATAAAACCACCTTCGCTGTAGGCATAATAGAGGTCATTATTTGACTTTATCCAGGACTCACTTGTCTCCAAGACACCGCTCAACATCCCCATAGCATATTCTTTTATGCTGTCATCTCCTGTTACTATATAGGTCTTAATGAACCAGTTCATTATTTGTAGGTGGTGGTTTAAAGAGGCATGAGTCTTTCTATATACATCATTTTCATGGCTGTAGTCCGCAACAAGATATGCATTATCATCAAATGAATACTTATTTTCATCAATGTGTTTCTTTGTATATTCTATTATTTTTTCATTCAATACCAGTAGGTCCGGGTCTTTATATATAGAGTAGGCATCAATAATAATTTCGCCAAGGTCGGAACTCCACCTTGTATCATAGTAATATGAGTCTATATTATAGTCACTTTTCAACCACAGTGATTCAACCGGTATGGGCACATAACCCTTCTCTTCAATTATAGGCTTCATATATGAGAGCAAGGAATATAGTAATACCTTCTGAAGCTTATTATCTTTAAAGTTTTTAACCACATATATGGCCGGATTACGGTAAAAAATATCCGGTCCATTGGGCTTGTATCCTTCATTGGAAATATAATAGTAGCCATCCAGTATAAGCCCATTTTTATTATTTAATCCTTTAATAAGGTCAATACTATCATAAAGGAAGTCTTCATTTGAACTAATTGTCCAAAAGTAACCATCGTCATTGGAACTTGGAAAATTATATCTTAATTCAGAAGAAGTGAACTCTCTTTCTCCGTCAAAATTAACCCTGTAATTACCATCTGCAATTTCCTTTACATAATAGGCTAGGCTAAAAAGAAAATTACCATCCTCTGTTTTAGCATAAATTATAGAGTCTTTTGGTATTTCTTCAAAGTCTAAGGAAGGTACTACTTCCCCATCCTTTATATAGAAAAACTCAGGGTCTTTTAAATCAAAATTATATTTACCCCCCTGGCTGACTTCTAGCTTATACTGCGAAAATGTAAATCCATCGGTACTGTTTACTGTTTTTTCAAGAGAACTATTCCCTGTTTTTTCAGATTCCTTTTCACTTTTTAAAGCCTTCAAGGTATTTTCTTTATCTATTAAGTTAGTTTCTTCTTCTTTAAAAGATTTTATATAAAAAACTCCTGAAAAAACAATTAATAGACCTATTAAAATTTTCATAAAATTTTTCTTCATAAAATCACCTGATTTTTAACACAATCTTCTTTTCTAATAAATTTAAGTGGACATTTTCCTAAAGAGATTTGCACCTATATAGGCCTTATATTTTTCCAGCATGGTCTTCCCCCTTGGGGAAATGTCTTTAAAGGCCTTTAAGCCTCCCCTTTCCTTTATCCAAACCCTTGATAGGATTGGCAACTCTTCCCTCATCTTTCTAATGAATTGATACATGGGATGGGCCTTGTCAACAACCGGGTCTAAAAGTAGACTTCCTAGGTAGTTGGCGGAATAAAGGTTTTCAGAAATTTCTATCTTTCTTAAATAATCTTTGCCACCAGCATTTGCCCATAAGAGGTAGGGGACCTTATAGTAGTTGAAGTATCCCTCTCTTTTAGTCCTGTCTATCCCCATTCCGATTTCCTTATAGGCAAGGTCATTTTTCCCTAGAAAAGGCAGGTGGTCGCCATAGTATAAAATAATATAAGGCTTGTCTGACCTTTCTAAACTTTCTTTAAGCCTACCCAGCTCCCTATCCATATCATAGATACCCCTAAGGTATGTGTCCAGGTACTCCTTTGCTTTTTTTGAATAATTTTCACCAACAAATTCCATGTTTTTGTCGGGATACTTGCCATACTCATGGGGACCATGGTTTTGTATGGTTATTGTAAAGTAGAAAAATGGACTTCCCTTGCCCTCCAAGTAATTAATATCTTTTAAAATCTTATCATAAGTAGCCTTCTCGCTGACATACTGGCCTAGGTAGTCATCCTTGCTAAAGGTCTCTTCAAAGGAAAATTCATCAAAGCCCAAGTGCTTGAAGACCTTGTTTCGCTTATAAAACCAACTTGCCCCGGGGTGCATGGCCTTGGTGTAGTAACCAAAGTCCTTTAACTGCCTAACTATTGACAGGGTCTTGCCCTTGACAAACCTATGGGGGTAGACTCCCTTTTCCGTTACAAATGGGGTTGAAAGACCTGTAAGTGTATCAAACTCTGTATCTGCAGTTCCTCCACCATAGGAGGAAACCAGTATGTTTCCCGAAATCCCCTCCCTTGAAATATTCTTAAAGTTTTCTAGAGGGTCGACCTTCTTATCCCTTATCCTGTCGCTAATATCTGAAAATCCCTCGCCCATAATCATTATAATATTGGGCATATTTGGCAGTTTCTCCGGTCTATAAGCCTTTGACTCTTCAAGGACCTTTTCAAGCTTTACCCTGTCTATCTTATCAGGAAGGATAAACTTGATATTATAAATGAAGGAGTAGACAAAACCCTTGGCCATATACTGGTCCTTTTCAGTTTTTGATGGACTTGGAAAAGAATTATATATCCTGTCTGAACCATAAATTTTAAAGAAGGTGAAGATAGTGACTAGGAAAAGTAAAAAGACCTGTAAAAAACTCTTCTCCACCTCTGTTTCATTGACCTGTTGAAAAATTATGAAAAGAGAAAGGTTGATTAATATGTAGAGAAAGACAAGCTTATAGTCTATCTTGTACTTGCCCTTTATAAAAATACCCACTCCTTCTGGCCCCAGCAAGATGTCTGAGGGTAGGAGAGGGTCGTTCCTGTAAAGGGTCTTTAGCCTGTTAACTATTGCCCCTATTACAAAAAGATTTACTGCTATTAAAGACGCAAAAACTCCGCCTATGAAAAACTCCAAAATCAAGGCGAAGGCCATAATGGGAAAGCTATTGAGAAAATAAAGAGAGGGAGATTTTTTTAAATACTCCCAGGTCTCTTTATAGTCTGTAGACTGTAAAAAGATTAATATAAATCCAAGAACAAATGATACGATTACCGTCAAAAGCATCCAATCACCTAACTATAATTTCATGTCTCCCGGTTGAATTAAGCCCTTCTTCTTTAAGAATTTGGCAACCACATAGGATATAAGCCCGGGTAGTAAGAAGTGCATCAAAAATATAAGGACCATAGTCCTTCCGCTCATACCCATGGCATCTATTGTGGCAAATTGACCTACCAGCCCGCTTGTCCCCATGCCTGCCCCGGAAGGTGTCCCTGTCATCCCAAAGACAGCCGACGAAATCGGACCAAGTATAGCAGAAGATACTATAGCAGGCAACCAAATAATCGGTTTTTTAATTATATTTGGAATCTGTAGCATAGATGTTCCAATCCCTTGGGCAATAAAGCCACCAACACCGTTATCTTCAAAAGAGATGACAGCAAAGCCAATCATATTACAGCAGCAACCAACTGTTGAAGCACCGGCTGCCAGTCCTGTCAAGCCGAGAGATATGGCAAGGGCCGCTGAAGAAATCGGGAGGGTAAGTACAAGCCCCATGACAACAGACACTATTATCCCCATAGGTATAGGATGCATTTCCGTTGCTGTATTTATAATGTTTCCAAAGAAGTTCATTATGTAGACCATATAAGGGCCTAAATACCTGCCAACCAAGCCTCCAACAATTAATGTCAGTGCCGGCACCAAGACTATATCCACCTTAGTTTTACCTGCAATCAACTTTGATGCTTCTGCAGCAACAAGGGCTGCAACTAAAGCTCCTACAGGCTCTCCAATGGCAACTCCGTAAACCCCACCGGTCTGAGTAATAGTTCCTGCCCCTAGGGCACCAACTGCTATGGAAGCAAATACTGCTAGGTTTGATGCCCCAACACTTGTGGCAACGCCAACACCTATAGCCGGCCCCATCATATACTGGGCTATGGTTCCAAATTTTACCAAGGACTCAATGCCAGAAAATGTTCCTATTTGCTTTATGATTAATCCTATCAATAATGAAGCAAATAGGCCCTGGGCCATTCCGTTAAATACTTTTACAATATAATCTCTAATTGGGTGGTCTCCACCTTTTATCATAGGGTCCTCCTTAGGTCTTTACCATAAAATTTTAATAAAAGAAAATCACTTATCAGTCGAGAAGAAATCCTCTCGGAATACTTAGAACTTATCATGCTGGGCTCTAAGTTGGATGAAATTACCATCTTCTTCCCCGACATAATTCTGGAATTTATAATATTAAATAATTCTGAATTAGTGAAGGAGTTTGCAGTCTCCGTCCCCAAGTCATCAATTACCAATAAGTCTGCTTCAAATAAGGCCTGGTAGTCAATTGGATTCCTAATTGGCTTATTGAACTTCAAGGCCTCGCTTGTTTCAAGTATCCTAAATATAGTTTCATAGACTACAGAATAACCATTGTCTATTGCCTCCTTGACTATACAAGAAGAAAGAAAGGTCTTTCCAAGTCCTGTTTCCCCATAGAAGAATAGGTTTTTCTTAAAGCCATTTACATTTTTAGAAAACTTCTGTGCTATCTCCTTGATCTCCTCCATGTTTTCCCTAGGGCTTCTCACCTCACCTTCAGAAAGCTTATCTGAAAATAGTTTTAAATTAAAAGTATCAAAATTGTCCCTTTCAAGTATGTCCTTTAGGCCTGACCTTTCATATTGTTTCTTCCTAATCAGGTCCTTAAGGCAGTCGCACCTGGACCCGTCCTGTAAAAAACCCTTGTCTTCACACTTCTTACATCCATAGTCCACCTGTAAAAAATCCAAAGGAATGCCCCGCTCCTTCATAATGGCATCCCTTTCAGCCCTTAGGGACTTTATTGCCTCCCTGGCCCTTTCCCCTGCCCCTTCTTCTCCGGAAAAAAGAAGTTCAACGGCAGTCCTTGTGGAAATATCAGAAATTTCCCAGTCTATTTCTTTGATTCTGGGAATATCTGCATATAGTTTATTTTGCTTCTCTTGGAAATCACGAATCCTATCATTCCTTAACTGGTTGATTTCCCCTATGGCCTCATTATATATCACTATTGTCCTCCAGAATCTTCTTCCTTCTTTCCTCCATCATTGCTTCAATTTCCTCATTTGACATCTGGTCTTCCCTTTGCTTAAAGTCATGGAACTTATTCTTTGCAGCTGTCTCACTTGTTCTATTAGGAGCTTCGGGTATATCAGCTATTGCCTTAACACCCTTTTCGTGCCAGTCTGTAATAATCTTGTCTATATAGTTCAGGTTGGGATTTTGGACCCTTGTTGTGTTTTCAAAGGCCTTTAGGATTAAGTCCATGGAAAAACCATAATCATCCCTCCACCTGTCAACCATGATCCTGCCATGCTCTGTAATGTTTGAACTCGACCCCAATGCCTGCATGACCTGCTTGTATTCCAACATCCTCACATCATTCTCTTTAAAGTAGTTCTTCACATCGAGGATTGTGGTTATGCCTGCACTATACCAGTTCCTTATTATCCCACCCACATAGTTGACATTGGCCTTCCTTCCGTCTCTGGAGGCGTATATAAAGGCCTCTTCAATGACATCAGGGTTCATGCTGTAGTCTGTCATCCAGGATAAGATATTTTGCTTTTCAAAGGGGCTGGACTCCCTCTTTAGTATTGTGTCTATTTCATTGAACATCTTACTAATTTCCGGCATTTTAACTGCCTGTAATAACATCTCCACATCTGGCTCCAGCCTGTCTTCTTTTTCTTCTGTTTCTTCTGTTTCTTCTGTTTCTTCTGTTTCTTCTGTTTCTTCTTCAACCGGTGTTTGAGGAATAACTTCACTTTCAATTTCAAGCTTAGGCTCTTCTTTTATATTTCCTGCAAGGTAGGTTCTTGGATCAATAAAAACAATCTTATTTTCGCCATTGACATTTTCCTTACTAATTAAAGAGACCCTTTCCCAATAATTCCAAGCCATTTGTACATCCTCAATGGATATTTCCAAGTCCCTGGCAAGGTCCTTGTCGGTATAGTTGTCTAGCCTCTCACCAGCCTTTTTCAAGGCATATAAATAGACCTTAACATAGGTACCGTTGGCCTCTTTCATATACTTTTCTATAAAAATGTTTGGAATTTCAAGACATCCAAAGTCATCGTTCTTGAAATAGTAGCTCATCCTTACCTCTTCCTTTTTAACTCCATCTTAATTAAATACTGATAAACTTCATTTTCAGAAAATTCAAAACTCTTCAAGTAAGGATAAATTTCATCCTTGCTTATCTGGCAAGTATCTAGGTAGAACCTCTTTAGACAATAACCGACCCTTTCAAAGCCCATTTTTTCATATAAAGATATTGCCCTATAGTTGTAGTCAGCCACTTCCAAGTCAATCTTTCTCATTCTAAACTTGTTAAAATAATATGGTAAAAAGACTGAAAGTATTTCTGTACCATAGCCAAAACCCAAAAGATTGGGGTCTAAAACTATACCTAGGGTTGACTTTTTAAAGACCTTGGAAATGTTCTTTATTCCAAAATAACCTATAAGTCTCTTGCCCTCATAGACTGAATAATACCTGTTTTGCCTTACAGTTTTTTGCTTGTACCAGTACCTAAAGTCTTCCCTGTCATAATTATCAAAATTATAGTCGCCAAAGAGGAATGACTGGTGGACTCCCCATTTGGACATTTCAAAAGCATCCTCCAACAAGAAGTCATTAATGACAATCCTCTTCCCCCTAAGTCCATTTATCCTATACATTTCCTTCACTGGTCGCCCTCGTAAAACTTATAAATCTTGTAAATTCCGGTCTGTAGATAAGTTTAATTGTCCCTACCGGCCCATTCCTGTGCTTGGCAATAATTATCTCTGCTATCCCCTTTTCTTCTGATTCATCATTATAGTAGTCGTCCCTGTAAATTAACATAACCACATCGGCATCCTGCTCTATTGCCCCTGACTCTCTCAGGTCAGAAATAACAGGTCGCCTGTCGGACCTGGCATCCGGTGCTCTGGAAAGTTGTGAAAGTGCAATCAGTGGACAGTTCATCTCCTTGGCAAAACCCTTAAGTCCTCTTGATATCTTTGATATTTCCTGCTGCCTGTTCTCCGTCCTGCCTTCTCCCTGCATCAATTGCAGGTAGTCTATTACTATCAAGTCAAGCCCTTCTTCCACCTTTAACCTCTTACACTTTGCCTTTAATTCTGTCAAGGTGATACCCGGAGTATCATCTATAAAAATATTTGCCTTGTTTAATTCTGCAGAAGTATCAATTAAAGCTGCCCAGTCTGAATCGGTAAGATTTCCCGTAGCAATCTTTTCCAGTTCAATTAAACCTGTTGCCCCTAACATTCTTTGTGCCAACTGCTCCCTCCCCATTTCAAGAGAAAAAACGGCAACCTTTGCCTTGCCGTAAATCGCTGCATTTACTGCTATATTCATGGCAAAGGCCGTCTTACCCATCGATGGCCTTGCCGCTATAATTATCAAGTCTTGCTTGTGTAGACCTTTTAGGTAGAAGTTCAAATCTTCATAACCTGTGGTAATTCCGGTAAGTTTACCCTTGTTCTTTGACCTCTCGTTGATAATCTGAAAGACATCGCTCATGGTCTCATTAAGCCTAACCAAACCGGCGTTATTCCCTTCAGAAACCTCAATAAGCCTATTCTCGGCAAAGTCTAAAATAGAAGTTGTTGACTCCTCAGCCCTGTAGGCCTTGTCCTTTATTTCATTTGACAGCTTAATAAGTGCCCTGTACTTGGAAAGGTCCTTTACTATATCTGCATAATACTTAACATTTGATGTAATAGATACCTTGGTTGAAAGCTCAGCAATAAAAACCGGTCCTCCCACAAGGCCTATGCTGTTCCTTGAAGAGAGTTCTGATGTAACAGTAATGTTGTCTATGGGCTGGTTTCTTTCGTTCAAAGAGAGCATAGCCCTATAAACTTCCTTATTCCTATCATCGTAAAAATCTTCCGGATCTATGAACTCAAAAACTATATTTAATGCCCGCTTGTCCACCAGCATAGCCCCAAGGACAGAATACTCCGCCTGGACATCATTTGGCATCTCTAAAATTTCATTCATCTTATTCCTCTACTACATTAAGCTTTAAATTAGCCACTACCTCCGGGTAAACCCTTACTTGTACAAGACTTTCACCTAATGATTTAATATTTTCTGTTTCTATCTTTTTCCTATCTATATCTATGCCGTTTTCTTTTAGCATCTCTTGAATGTCCTTATTTGTTATTGCACCAAAAAGTCTTCCACCTTCTCCTGCCTTGCCTTTGATAGTGTAGCTTGTTGACTCTATCTTCTTTTTTAGCTCTTCAGCCTCTGCCAGGTTTTCATCCCTAATCCTCTTTCTTTCAGCCTGGTCTTCCTTCCAGTTTTCAAGATTTTCCGGAGTTGCCTCTATTGCATGTCCCTTAGGAAGTAAGAAGTTCCTCGCATAGCCTGGCTTGGCATCAACCAAGTCCCCTTCCTTTCCTAAACCTTTAATATCTTTAGTTAAGATTACTTTCATCTTTCTTGTCCTCCTTTATATATTTATCAATAGCCTGTAATAGGCTTTCTTCTACCTCGTCAATATTTTTATCGTCAAATTGTGCACCTGCACTTGTCAAGTGCCCCCCACCACCCAAGTCTTCCAGTATAAGCTGTACAGAGATGTTCCCATAGGACCTGCCACTTACATGGACCTGGTCTTTATGTTTAACAACTACAAAGGAGGCCTCTATCCCGTTGATGTTTAAGAGTTCATTGGCAGCCTCTGCAGCTATTAGGACTGCATCATCGGAAATAGTCTCTGACTTGCTCAAGGCTATATTATCATGAATAACCCTTGTGTCTTGAAGGATTTTAGCCCTAGCCATCACATTCTCGTAATCATCCCTAAATAGCTGGCTCACCACCTGTGAATCTGCCCCGCAAGACTTTAGAGTTGAAGCTGCTTCAAAGGTCCTCACACCTGTTTGGAAGGTGAAGTTCTTAGTATCAACTGTTATTCCGGCCAACAAGCATTCCGCCTCCAGCTTTGTAAGGTTAATCTTATCGGACATATATGTGAGTATTTCTGTGACCAACTCTGAAGTTGAAGAAGCATAAGGCTCCAAGTAGATTAGCAGCGGGTCCTTTAGGAATTCTGACCCCCTCCTATGGTGGTCAATCAATACAGTCCTTGGAATTAAATCTAAAATATCCGGACATTCCACCATGGAAGGCTTATGGTTATCAACAACTATCAAGAGTGAATTCTTAGTTATCATCGGCTTAGCCTGGTCAGGCGTCTTAAACCTTTCTATAATAACCCTGCCATCTTTCCTTAAGACCTCATAAAGATTTTTAATCGAAAGGTTTTCCCCATATGTTATAATATAACCTTCTTTTTCACAATCTTCAATAGCTCTCAAGACACCAATTGCAGACCCGATGGCATCCATATCAGGGTTTTTATGGCCCATTACAAATACATTGTCCGAAGTTTCTATTAGTTGCTTTAGGGCATAGGAAATTACCCTTGCCTTTACCTTGTTCCTCTTTTCAACAGCCTTGGACTTGCCCCCATAGAACTTGAACTGGCCGGCAGTTTCGACAACAGCCTGGTCTCCACCACGACCCAAGGCCACATTAACTGCTGATTCAGCCTTTTCATATAGGTCCTTTGGAGTATCATCATCTGAAGAAAAACCTAAACTCAAAGTAACCGGAATTTGGTTTCCATAATAGAGGTCCCTTGCCCTGTCGAGTACATCAAAACGCTTTTCTTCAAGGAGTTTGAAGGTGGCCCTCTCCATAATCACTATATACTTATCTTTTTCAAACTTTTTAACACTGCCTCCCAGGCTTTGGAAGGAGTTCTTAACTATATTATCCAATTCTGCAAAAAGCAAGTTCCTGTTAATATCTGTCATAGAATTTCTAATATCGTCATAGTTATCTATAAAAACAAGACCCATGGCTAGACTCTTTGCATTCAGCGTATCTTTCAAGGTCTGAGTTTCAGTAGAGTCCACAAAGTAATACATGGTTATCTCTTCTTTAATTTCATCCTGGTTGCCTGTTTCAACATTCCTGTAATGGACATCAAAGAATTTATTCATGTACTCCAACTTTAAAATGCCATTTTTATCTTCCTTGTTGGTCTTCAAATCAAGTTCCGGCAAAATATTATCTATTTCCTTATTTACAATAACCTCTGCCTCAGTCAGTTTTTGGAATGGAGTATTATGCCATATGACAATACCATTATTGTCAACCAGCACAAGAGGAAATGGCATGTTAAAAATAGCCTGCTTCGAAATTGATTCAAAAATAGAAGAAAGCCTCTTTAACTCCTTTGAAAGATAGTCTTGGTCAGTTCTTGTCTTCCTAATTGAAATTAATACTACAAGGCCGATTAGTATAAGGGCCAACAAGGCATACTTGGGATTATATATTATTAATAAAACTGACGGAATTGCAATCAGGACCAAGTATAATAAATTGTCTTTACCTATTTCTTTTTTTAAATTCATAGGACCTCCCTATTTGTTTTATCCCTATCTCTAAACTTAAAGATAAATTCCAAAACGCCTACTATTGGTAAAAATATAGATGTAAATGGTAAAATCATAGCTGTTACTAAAATTATTACTCGGAAGATGACTGGAACTCCCTTTTTGTCCATCAAATATGAAAGGAAGGAAATCCCCAGCCACATTAGGGCAATTTCTGCAATGGTCACAATGTTTTTAAAGAATTGATCATAGTATGCAATATTAGCAAATCTTAAAACCTGTGAAAATATCAGCAAGAGTAAGACCCCTAACATAAAGTCTGACGGTAGTCTGAAGTCGGAAAACTTTTCTTTAAACCTAATATCATCCGGCTCTCTCCTTCTCAATAATGAAAGGGAAAGGTAATAATTAAAGCCCGAAAGAACAAAGGCTGTAATTATCAAAAATGTCGGCAGCAGGACCAGGGCAGTTTCAATTCCAAGCTTTACAGCAGACTGAAGCTCATCTTTTGATATGCCAACAATTTCTTTACCAACAAGCTTGCCTGTTTCCTCTAAAATGATCTCCTTGTATTCCGGAGAGTTCAAATAGTCCATGGTCCCTGTCAATATTAGACTAGCAAAGAAAAATGCAAATATGACAAGGGCCCCAACAGCTATCGTCTTACCAAAAGATACCCCTTTCTTTATCATCTCTGTCATTATAACAGAAAAGATGCCGAGAAAAAAGATAATTATAGAATATTCAAAATTAACAAAAGATACTATTAATCCCTGCATCAATAGGGACACAAAAACCGGAGTCTTGTCCCTAATAACACCAAGAGCTATGTATTGGCATGGAATTAAAAATAATATAATTAAAAAGAAAATCGGAACAGCCTCAGCCAAGGATATAGTAATAAAATAAAAGAATGTCATCAAGGACAATATTAATATGTCTTTATTCTTCATATAAGCCTCCTATTTTTATTATACCATTCTTTGGACAAAAAAAGAACCCTTTTA
>JAAYNG010000100.1 GCA_012520935.1 Tissierellia bacterium
AGAAATTTTGCCGAAATATCCTTCAAGATTTTCTCCCTTAAGGATATCTAAAACCTCGTCGCCTGTGAAGGAAGCTCCTTCCAGCTTTTGTTCAAGTTCAGAAACATCTTCTGTTCCAAAGAAGTCTCCTAGGATTTTTACATTTTCAAGCTTATCTTTCACCACATCGAAGTTAGTTTCGATAAAGCCTATGTCAAATTTAATTGCATTTGCATAAGAGCCGGCAGGTGACTTTCCAAAGTTCCAGTCGTCATTGCCAAACCTTTCCCTTTTAATCTTTTCAACTTCTTTTAGTTGGTCTTCTGTAAGTTTATACTCAACAGGTTCTTCGCCCTTCAACTTAAAGATTTCCTTTAGGAGTAGTTCCTTAAACTTTTCAGTTGTAATGTCCTCTTTAAGGTAGGGCTTGATATTTGTAACCCTTGCCTTAACTGACTTTACCCCTTTAGATTCCAGCTTTTCCTTCCTAACATTAAGGGTCTTGGCAAGGTTTTCCATTTGAACATCAAAAAGGATACAGCCATTTGACAATACCCTCCCCCTCCAAACTGACTGGGAGGCACCGATTACCTTTTTCCCTTCAACAGTCAAGTCATTTCTTCCGCTTAATTCAGCAGGGATTCCCAGTTCCAAGAGGGCATTCCTAATTGGGATATAGTACTCCTTGAAGTCAATCTTCCCTTCACCCCTGTCTTTTGTAATAAAGGAGAAGTTAAGGTTACCCAAGTCATGGTAGACAGCTCCGCCACCTGTAATCCTTCTTCTTACTCCCACATTATTACTTTCAACATAGTCCCTATTAATTTCTGCATAGGCATTTTGGTTTTTACCTATGATTACTGACTTATCATTTATCCATAGGTAGACATATTCCTCATCATCTATGGGTAGGTTTCTGAAAATATATTCTTCAAAGGCCAGATTATAGGCCGAGTCATTTGAATGTGATTCTAGGTACTTCATCCTACTTCCTCTTCTTTGGAGGTGCAATATGGATTGCTTCATCAAATATTCCAGCCGCAGCCTCTAGTATTGTTTCTGATAGGGTTGGGTGAGCATGGATAGCTTTCATAATATCCTTTGTGTTTGCTCCGTTTGCAATAGCTGTCGTACATTCTGAAATTAGGTCGTTGGCATGAGGTCCTAAGATATGGGCACCAAGAAGTTTCCCGTCCGGTGCAGCGATTAATTTTACTAGGCCGTCGGATTCGCCTATAGATAAAGACTTACCATTGGCTGCAAAGTTGAATTTAGAAACTACATATTCAACTCCTTTTTCCTTAAGGTCCTGTTCTCTTTCACCAACATGGGCAACTTCATTCATTGTAAATACGCAGTTAGGGTAAACATCCATATTAAAGATGTGTTCTTCACCCATGATGTGCTCCATTACCCATTCGCCTTGGGCAGATGCCACATGGGCAAGTTGAACTCCACCGTTAACATCGCCGATTGCATAGATTCCGTCGACATTAGTCTTGAAGTTCTCATCAACAACAATACCTGCATGATTAGTTTCAACTCCTAGTCCTTCCAGGTTAAGGCTGTCATAGACAGGACCTCTACCACTGGCAATTAGGCAGTAGTCTCCGTAAACAACTTCTTCAGCATCTTTTTCTTTATACTTAGCTATAACTTTTAGCTTGCCATTTTCCTTAGAAATTTCCCTAGCCCTGATATTATTGTAGAATTCAATACCTTGCTTCTTCAATAGTGGAACAAGCCTTCTTTGAATTTCTTGGTCCCCTTCCTTAAGTACCCTTGACGCCAGCATTATTACATGAGACCCAAGCTCTTGGTAGATAGAAGCAAATTCTAGGCCGATAACTCCAGCCCCAACAACGATTAGGGTTTCCGGGATTTCTTCTAATTCTAGAAGTTCATCTGATGTGATTACACCTTCAGTGTCAACTCCTGTAGTTTCAGTCATGGTAGGACTGCTACCTGTAGCGATAACGATTGCATCTGCAGGAACTGTTTCTTCTCCACCTTCGTTAAGCTTAACCTTAACTGTATTCTTGTCAACAATTGTAGCATCTCCTCTAAGGAAGTTGATATTAGAATAAGCTCCTATAAGTTGTTCAATTCCACCTACAAGGGTTGAAACAACATTTTTCTTTCTTTCTTGGAGTTTTTTACCATCTACCTTGAAGTCTTCGCTTCCTACTACAGCAAACTCTTCTTTTCTTTTCATTTCTCTCATCAGTTCTGCTGTTTTAAAATAAGTTTTAGTAGGTATACATCCCCTATTTAAACAAGTGCCACCCACTTGGTCTCTTTCTATTAATGTAACATCTGCTCCTAGCTGAGCCCCTCTGATAGCTGCAACATATCCACCCGGGCCAGCACCAATTACTACAATTTTCTTCATTAAATTAATCATCTCCTTTTTTAGCGGTTTACTTGAATTGGCTATAAAAGTGTATGGGCGGATATTATCCGCCCGAACATTTTATTCTAAATATAGGTAATAGCAGAGACAGCCGAAACTGCCTCCACATCTTTATTATTTGTCTCCGTACTTCAAGATTGGTTTTCTAGCTGCCAATGTCTCGTCAGGTCTTTGAATTTCCGTGGTCCTTGGAGCACACTTCAATTCTTCAGGATTTTCTCTTGCTTCCTTAGCAATTTGCTTCATAGCTTCAATGAAGGCATCAAGTGTATCCTTAGACTCTGTCTCTGTTGGCTCAATCATTAGAGCTTCATTAACAATTAGAGGGAAGTAGACTGTTGGTGGGTGGAAGCCCATATCTAGAAGTCTCTTAGCGACATCAAGGGTCTTGATTTCTCCACCGTGGTCGTCCTTTAATCCTCCAAGCACAGTCTCATGCATACAAATCCTGTCAAAGCCAACATTGTAGTCGTCTTTTAAGTTTTCTTGGATATAGTTTGCATTCAAGACTGCAATTGTACTTGCCTTCTTAAGTCCGTCTGCTCCCATTGTTAGCAGGTAGGTATAAGTTCTTAGCAGGATACCGAAGTGTCCATGGAAGTCCTTAACCTTACCCAGTGAGTTAGGCAAATCATAGTCCAGATAGTACCTGTCTCCGTCTTTTTCTACAAGTGGAGCCGGTAGGAATTCCTTCAAAAATGCCTTTACACCGATTGGTCCGGCACCCGGTCCTCCACCGCCATGC
Source organism: Tissierellia bacterium (assembly GCA_012520935.1). Taxonomy (GTDB): domain Bacteria; phylum Bacillota; class Clostridia; order Tissierellales; family Peptoniphilaceae; genus JAAYNG01. The sequence continues at coordinate 3,138 of JAAYNG010000100.1, forward strand.
GGAGTAGAGAAGGTCTTATGAACATTATAGTGAATAACATCAAAGCCCATGTCTCCAGGTCTTACTTGGCCAAGAATAGCATTAGCATTGGCCCCGTCATAGTATACCAGACCGCCTGCGTCGTGGACGATTTTTGTGATTTCTTTTATTTCTAAGTCAAACATACCAACAGTGTTTGGATTAGTAAGCATTAGGGCACAAGTGTCATCGCCGACTGCTGCTTTAAGTGCTTCCAAATCAACCATGCCCTTATCGTTTGACTTAATTTCAATAACCTGGCAACCGGCCATAACAGCAGTTGCAGGATTAGTACCGTGAGCTGAGTCAGGGACTATAACCTTGTCTCTCTTAAAGTCCCCCTTTGATTCATGGTACTTTTTAATAGTAACAATACCAGTGTATTCTCCATGGGCACCTGCTGCAGGTTGAAGGCTCATCTTGTCCATTCCGGCGATTTCTGCCAAGGCTCCGTCAACTTCGTAAAGCATCCTTAATGCACCTTGAACAGTTGATTCGTCTTGTAGAGGGTGGATATTTGCAAATCCGTCCATTCTTGCAGCATATTCATTCCTCTTAGGGTTGTACTTCATTGTACAAGAGCCTAGAGGGTAGAAACCTGTGTCAACGCCGAAGTTTTTCATAGATAGGTTAGTGAAGTGTCTCACTACATCAACTTCAGAAACCTCTGGGAAGTCCAACTCTTCATCACAAAGAGCATCCTTGGGCAAGAAATTTTCCAAGCCTTTTTTATCTACATCTAATTCAGGAAGGGAATAGCCTACTCTGTCAGGTACTGAAACTTCAAATATCATTTTATCGTAACTCATTATATCCCCTCCAATACTGATGAGAGCTTGTCAATCTCTTCTTTAGTCCTCTTTTCAGTAACAGCGAACATTATTGCATTTTTATATTCAGGATAGTCCTTGCCAAGGTCATATCCACCGATAATATCTTCTTTCAGCAGGGCTTCATTGATTTTTGCAGGAGCAATATCAGAAGTCAATGCGAATTCCATGAAGAACGGCTTATCAGGGAATAGTGGCTTGAACTTTCCACTCTTAGTCAATACATCATAAGCGTAGTGGGCCTTTTCAGCTGCTTGTGTAGCAACTTCCTTCATGCCCTTCTTGCCCATAAGTGACATATAGATATTAGCAGCAAGTGTATTTAGTCCTTGGTTAGAACAGATATTTGAAGTTGCCTTATCCCTTCTAATGTGTTGTTCTCTTGCAGCCAGCGTAAGAACAAATGACCTCTTACCGTTTCTGTCAATAGTTTCACCAACAAGTCTTCCTGGTACCTTTCTCATATAGGACTTCTTAGCAGCAATTATGCCAAGATAAGGTCCACCAAATTGTAGAGGTATACCTAACCCTTGAGCTTCACCTATAACAACATCCACATCATAAGCTGAAGGTTTCTTTAAAACTCCAAGTGTGAATGGGTCAGTGGATAGAACCATTGTAGTCTTTTTACCAGTGTGGGCAATTTCTGTAGCTGTCTTTACATCTTCAATTAGGCCAAAGAAGTTTGGACTTTGAAGGATAACGCCAGCCACATCATCTGACATCTTAGACTTCAAATCATCTAGGTCTGTCAAACCGTCTTTTATTTCAACTTCTTCGACATCAATCTTCAAGAAGTGGGCATAAGTTTCCAAAACCTTTCTAGAATCCGGGCGAGCAGATTTAGAAATTAGAATCTTATTTTTACCAGAAGTGTTAACGCTCAATATAGCAGCCTCTGCAACAGCAGTACCACCATCATAAAGAGAAGCGTTAGCGAAGTCCATACCGGTAAGTCTTGCTATCAGTGTTTGGAACTCAAAAATATTTTGAAGTGTTCCTTGGCTAATTTCCGGTTGGTATGGGGTGTAGGATGTGTAGAACTCTGACCTTGAAAGCAGGTGGTCTACAACGCTAGGAATATAATGGTCATATGCCCCGGCCCCTAAGAAACAAGTTGCATCATTAACAGAAGTATTCATGCAGGAAAGTTTTCTTAGATAGTCCATAACCTCCATCTCGCTTTTAGCGAGAGGAAGGTTAAGATCTTTCTTTAGGCGTAATTCCTCAGGGATATAATCAAAGAGTTCTTCTGTTGATTTTAACCCAATCGCCTTGAGCATTTCCTGCTCTTCGGCTTCCGTTATTGGAATATACGGATACATATTATAGCTCCTTAACGAAAGCTTCGTATTGAGCAGCATCCATTAAGTCTGAAGTGTCAGGGTCAGATACTTTTATTTTTACTATCCAGTTTGCGTAAGCATCTTGGTTAAGAAGTCCAGGCTCATCTTCTAATTCTTCATTTACTTCTGTAATGGTTCCGGCAACCGGTAGGAAAACATCGGTAGCAGCTTTTACAGATTCTACTGATGAGAAAGCTTCACCCTTATCAAACTCATCGTCTACATCCGGAAGTTCAACATAGATGATATCTCCAAGATGCTCTTGAGCGTAGTCAGCGATACCAACTGTAGCAACATCGCCTTCAACCTTTACCCATTCGTGGTCCTTTGTGTAAAATAATCCTTGTTCAATCTTCATAATTAATTACCCCCTAAATTTATTTTATTTTTTTTGAAGAAACTTTTTACTAATTAACTCTGCTTCGACCGGTTTGTTTCTAATGATAACACTTACCTTGTCGCCAATAGCAGCATCAACATCAACTAAAACATTAGCTATAGGTTTTTTTAGAGTAGGGCTCATATAACCTGTTGTTATATAGCCGATATCTTTTCCATCTTTTTCAACCCTGTAGCCTTCTCGTGGGATTCCTCTTCCCTTTAATTCAAGGCCAATAAGCTTTTTCTTAACTCCACTGTCAACATATTTTTTAAGGGCTTCTTTACCTATAAAGTCTGACTCTTTGTCTAACTTAACAAAGTATTTAAAGCCACCGTCGATAGGGTTAACCTTGTCTGAAATCTCATGTCCATATAAAGGAAGAGATGCTTCAAATCTTAAAGTATCTCTACAACCTAGGCCAGCTGGTTCAATTCCAAACTCTTCGCCAGCCTTCAGAACTTCGTTCCATACCTTTACAATGTCATCCTTGTGTGTATAAACTTCAAACCCATCTTCTCCGGTATAGCCAGTTCTAGAAATCATAGCATTAACACCAGCTATCTTTACATTTTCTTTGAAAGTAAAGAAAGTAACTTCGTCTAAATTTGTGTCAGTAAGCTTTTGGAGTGTCTTTTGTGCTAGAGGACCTTGAACTGCAACCTCGCCGGTATCATCGGATTCATTAATGATTTCCACATCAAAGCTGCCCTTGTTTTTTATAATCCAATCGTAGTCTTTGTCTGTGTTGGACGCATTAACTACAAGGTATAAATCTTCAGAAGACTTCTTGTATACTAGCAGGTCGTCTACAACAGTCCCGTCTTCATAACAGAAAAATGTGTAAATAATCTTACCATTTTCTAGGGTTTTGATATCATTTGTGCATAGGTAGTCCACATATTTTTCTGCATCTTTACCCTTGATAGTAATTTCACCCATGTGTGAAACATCAAACATGCCCACCTTCTCCCTTACAGCCTCATGTTCTTTGACAAGCCCTTTATACTCTACAGGTAAAAACCATCCTGCATAGTCAACAACTTTGTCAGAAAGCTTAACATGTTCATCGTAGAGTGGTGTCTTTTTTGCCATATAATCCCTCCTTTTATTTAATTTTAAAAGCTACCTAGATTAACTATTACCCAATTATTGAAAATTAACCAAAAAAAATGAAATTATAAAAAATATTTATTGATAAAATTAAGGTTTTAAAGTTTCAAATTTAAAATTAAGCGAAAAAGAAAGAAAAAATGATAAAAAATCAATGTTATTTCGATTTCTTGAAATTAGTCTTGATAATTGACCTTGAACAGCGAAATACGAAAAAAACTAATAACTTTTTGTGTTTACAAGTTTCGCACGTTAAAGTATAATGTAGACGATGATGAAAGTAGTTAAAAAAAAGGAGGTAAGTTAATGGAAAACAAAGAGCAAGACAGGGGTCAGTTTGCATCGAATTGGGGTTTCATCATGGCAGCAGCAGGCTCTGCAGTAGGTCTTGGAAACCTATGGAAGTTCCCATACTTGGCAGGACAGAGTGGTGGTGGAGTCTTTGTAATCACCTATCTTTTCTTAGTAGTAGCAATTGGTTATACAATGATGCTAGGGGAGATGGCGATCGGTCGTGCAACAAAGTTAGATCCTTATAGTGCCTACAGGTCAATCAGTCCAAAGTGGGGCTGGGTAGGTGGCTTGGGAATCCTTACAGCATTCGTAATTTTATCGTATTATTCAGTAGTAGGTGGTTGGGTAATTAAGTACATTATATCTTCTGTTATGGGTACAATTCCTGACTTTGGAACATTTATAGGAGGAGCAGCAGAACCTATAATTTACCATGCAATATTCATGCTGGTTACTATACTTATTGTACTTGGAGGTATCTCCGGTGGTATTGAAAAGGCTTCGAAGATAATGATGCCGGCCTTGTTTGTAGCCTTGATAATCATTGTAATTCGTTCAGTAACACTTCCGGGAGCAGGAGCAGGTCTAGAATATTACTTAAAACCGGACTTTTCAAAGTTTAGCTTTGGAGTAGTCCTTGCAGCTATGGGACAGGTCTTCTTCTCATTATCACTTGGCATGGGAGCTTTAGTTACTTATGGTTCATACCTAGACAAGTCATCTGATCTTGAAAAGAATGCTTTTATTGTTCCGGCAATGGATACATCAGTAGCTTTATTAGCAGGTTTCGCTATACTTCCAGCAGTATTTGCCTTTGGTAAGGAGCCGGGAGCAGGGCCTTCACTACTATTCATAACCCTACCGGAAGTATTTGCAGCTATGCCATTTGGTAGACTTTTCGCAGTTATGTTCTTCGTCTTGGTACTATTTGCAGCATTGACATCATCAATCTCTCTATTAGAGGTAGTTGTATCCTTTACAATTGACAAGCTAAAGATGTCAAGAAAGAGCGGTACATGGACAGTAGGTTTCATAATGTTCATTATTGGAATCTTTGCATCATTATCAAATGGACCGATATTGGGCAATATAAAGGCTCCTCTTATAAACATGAATATCTTTGACACACTAGGCTTCTTTACAGACAAGTTGTTCATGCCTATAGGTGGTTTGGCTATGTGCTTGTTCATTAAGTTCGCTTGGGGTGTGGACAATGCTGTTGCTGAAATAAAAACAGGTGATGGTGCAACATTTAAAACTGAAAAACTTTGGAGAGTGTTAATAGGAGTTGTGGCTCCAATAATGATTGCTATAATCCTAGTAACTGGATTATGGGAAATCTTTGCACAAGGTTAGAAAGAAAAAAGAATTTAATATTTTTAAGAAATATCCTAGAGGAAACTCTGGGATATTTTTTCTTGTGTAACCGGTTCGCAACTCGTCATTGCGAGCGTAGCATGGCAATCCAGTTTTATTTATAAGAACAGGATTTCTTTATTCTTTTGATTTCTTTGAAAGCACCGGCCTTGCTATGATGAGGTGCAAAGTATAAATGTTTTTTAAAGGAAGCTTGAGAAGAAATAATTAGCAAATGATATAAAATCAGAGTTAAAGTTAGAAATCTATAGTAAAACTAAAAATTTAAAGAAATGTTTAACTTGATAAGAAAAGGGGTATTTGTTATCATAGAGTCGTTAGCAACCGACAAAGTCGAGTGCTAATAATTTTTGCAAAGAATAAAATTAATATAAGGAGGTATTTTGATGAAGTTAAAACCATTAGGTGACAGAGTAGTTATTAAGAAAGTTGAAGCTGAAGAAAAGACAAAGGGTGGTATAGTCCTTCCCAATTCAGCACAGGAAGCTCCTCAAATTGCAGAAGTTATTGCAATTGGAAAGGACATAGAAAATGACGAAAAGAAAAAAGGTCAAATAAAGCTTGGGGACAAGGTAATTTTCCCTAAGTACTCAGGAACAGAAATAAAATTAGATGGCGAAGAGCTTACAATTTTGAAGTTAAGCGACTTACTTGCTGTATTAAACTAGGAGGGATATAATGGCTAAAGAGATTAAATATTCAGAAGATGTTAGAAGGGCAATGGAGAGAGGTATCAACAAACTTGCTGATACTGTAAAGGTGACACTTGGGCCAAAGGGAAGGAATGTTGTTTTAGAAAAATCATACGGACCTCCTCTAATTACAAACGACGGGGTTACAATTGCTAAGGAAATAGAGCTTGAAGATAAGTTTGAAGACATGGGAGCTCAATTGGTTAAGGAAGTTGCTACAAAGACTAACGATGTAGCAGGAGACGGAACAACTACAGCTACCCTACTTGCTCAAGCAATAATAAGAGAAGGTTTAAAGAATGTGGCAGCAGGTGCTAACCCTATGGTTATTCAAAGGGGAATCAAAACGGCTGTTGGAGTTGCAATTGATGAGTTAAAGAAGGCTTCTAAGAAGGTGGAAACTAAGGAGGCGATTGCTCAAGTAGCTTCTATTTCAGCTGATGATGAAATAATTGGACAATTAATTTCAGATGCTATGGAAAAGGTTGGAAATGATGGAGTTATAACTGTTGAAGAGTCCAAGTCAACCGGAACACACCTTGAAGTTGTTGAAGGTATGCAATTTGACAGGGGCTATGTATCTCCTTACATGGTAACAGACTCAGATAAGATGGTTGCAGAATTAGATAACCCATATATATTATTAACGGATAAGAAGATTTCAAATATACAAGATATTCTACCTGTTCTTGAACAAATTGTGCAACAAGGTAAACCGTTAGTTCTAATAGCGGAAGATGTTGAAGGTGAGGCTCTTGCAACATTAGTTGTTAACAAGTTAAGGGGTACATTCAACTGTGTAGCTGTTAAGGCTCCCGGCTTTGGAGATAGAAGAAAAGAAATGCTACAAGATATTGCTATATTGACAGGTGCAGAGGTTATTTCTTCAGACCTTGGATATGAATTAAAGGACACCACTTTAGAGATGCTTGGAACTGCTAAGAAGGTCAAGGTAGAAAAGGAACTTACTGTTATCGTAGACGGAGCCGGAGAAAAGAAGGCTTTGGAAGATAGGGTTAAGCAAATTAAGAACCAATTAGAGGCTACTGATTCAGAATTTGATGCAGAGAAACTACAAGAAAGACTTGCTAAATTATCAGGTGGAGTTGCTGTAATTCAAGTTGGTGCAGCTACAGAAACTGAACTTAAGGAAAGCAAGATGAGAATTGAAGACGCTCTAGCAGCTACAAGGGCAGCAGTAGAAGAGGGTATCGTACCCGGTGGTGGAGTTGCTTTAATCAATACTATTAAAGATGTCAACAAGTTAGTTGATAAGGCAGAAGGAGATATCAAGACAGGTATCAATATTATTGCAAGGGCTTTGGAAGAGCCGGTTAGACAAATTGCACAAAACGCAGGACTGGAAGGTTCAGTAGTAGTAGAGCATGTTAAGAATGAAAAGGCTGGAATTGGCTTTGATGCTTATAAGGAAGAATATGTAAATATGATAGATGCAGGTATAGTTGACCCAACAAAGGTTACTAGAACAGCTCTAGAAAATGCAGCATCCATTGCTTCAATGGTATTAACTACAGAAGCAGCAATTTCTGAAATACCAAAGGAAGAACCAATGATGCCGATGAATCCTGGAATGGGAATGATGTAAGACAAATATAAGCTAACTGGTAGGGAGGATAGTCTCTCTACCAGTTTTTTTCTCTTTGAAGATATTCCAAGTGATACTAAACTCATTTAAAAACTTCTAACTTTTGTCATGAGAAGACCGAAAGCGACAAAGCAATCCAGATGATTTATATTAACCAAAGATGAATACATAAACTGGATCGCCAGGCTAGGCTCTTAGGTGACGGTTGGCTTGAAACTATAATTTGAGAATAGTATGAATTCCCTTTAGGTAATTGACAATTACACGCCGAAATGCTATTATATACATGGGGTGGTATAGTTGAAAAAAGGGGAAAAAAATAATGATCAAAGAAATCTTCTTATTATATTGTTGACCGTTATAGCAGTTGCTATTTTTATTTTCTTATCTTCTGGAGCTATTAAGTTGCCATCTTTTGGCAAGTCCAAGTCCAATATCAGTTTAAAGGTAGACCCATCCAGCAAGATAGACTATAAAAGCATGGGCAAGCCTGAGATTACAGAAGAGGATAAGGACCCTAACAGAAAATTTTCGGGAAAAGAACAATTGCTAATGAATGAGTATTCTAAACTGAAGGCT
>JAAYNG010000101.1 GCA_012520935.1 Tissierellia bacterium
AGGAAAACCAAAGGAGCTTGTATTTGATCAGGACAGGCTCATAGCTGTAGATGAGAACTATGGCGATATCATATATACAAAGGAATTTGAAGCCTTTAGACAAAGTGAAAAGCTTAAGATCTATTTATGCAGGGGTGCTGATCCTGAGAGCAAAGGCCGTGTTGAAGCTGTAGTAAAGTTCTTCAAGAATAATTTTGCCAAGTATCGGCCATACAGTGAGCTGTGGCAATGGGAAGAAGAATTTGAGCAGTGGCTGTCAAGATGCGGCAACCGGAAGAAGCATTCCATGACAAAGAAAATACCGGCGGAAGTATTTGAAGTAGAACGCGAATACCTCACACCGATATCTTATGAAAATAACAATATAATCGATGACAATATCTTAACACGAACAGTAAGAAAAGACAACACAGTGTTTTACCTTGGAAACAGATACAGTGTACCATTAGGAACCTACAACCTGCATAAGGAAGTCACCATTGAAATAAACGGAAATGAGTTGTGGATATATGATGTATTCCGAGATACAATCTTTGCAAAACACAAGATAAGCCTTGAAAAGGGCCGTCTGATTCAGAATAATAACCACCTTAGAAATACTGAAGATACTATCAAAGCATTGCAGCAGAAATTTCTTGATAGGCTAATAGCTACCGGTTACAATGGTGAAAAGTCCTTACTACTCTTAGAAGGCATAAGAAGAGAAAAGCCAAGGTATGTAAGAGACCAGTACAGGATAATAGAAAAAACTATAGAAGAAATGGATAAGTCGGCAATATCGGCAGCCCTTGAGTTTTGTACTGAAAACGAACTTTACAGCGCAGTAGACTTCAAGGATGCTGCTACGTATTTTAAGAAGCTGGCAGAGCCTACTGACAAAGAAGAGGATTTAAATATTGATCCCCCTCCCCTCCATATCAATAAGCTCATCTGCTCAGTAAATGTAAGCAGAAGAGAGATTGGTGAGTATATAAAGAACCTTGGAGGAGGGAATGTAAAATGTCAGAACTAGCCAAAGTACAAGAACTGTTAAAATATCTGAATCTCAATGAATCAGCAGCAAAGCTTGAGGATATATTCAGCAGTGCAGCAACTAAAAACAATACTCCTTTGGAAGTAATAAAAGCACTTCTACTATGCGAGACAGAAAGCCGGAAAGAAAAAGGTAGAATAAAGAGAATGAAGACAGCAGCCTTTCCATACCAAGAGGAGCTGGAGAGCTTTGATTTTAACCGTAAAGGTTTTAAGGGTATAACAAAACTACATGTAAAGCAACTGGCAGAGCTTGTCTGGCTTGAAAATGCGTATAATATTATGTTTTTAGGACCTCCCGGTCTGGGGAAGACAAGATTATCAATAGGTCTGGGAATAAAGGCTATTGAAACCGGATACAATGTAGCCTTCGTAACCTTAGATCAGCTGATGCAGCTTCTTAAAACCGCTGAAATACGCATGAAATCCAGCCGGAGGATAAAACAGATAAAGAGCAGTGATCTTGTGATACTGGATGAGGTGGGCTTCTTGCCCATCTCAAGGCAAGAAGTAAATAAGCTTTATGAATTCATAAACGAGCTATATATGAAAACTTCAATAATACTAACAAGTAATAAGGGCTTTGAAGAATGGAGTGAATTTCTGGGCGATAGTGTAATCACTGCAGCTATTCTGGACAGGCTTGCTCACCAGTGTGAGATTTTTACACTGGAAGGCCCAAGCTGGCGCATTGAGAACCGGAAAACCATATTGAAAAAGGACACAGATTAGGGTCAAAAGTGGTATCCAAAATATGCGCGTTTTTGGTATCTTTTATATTGACGTTTACAGAAAGGAGCTATACTTAATGAAAAAATTTAACTTGGAAGACTGGAATATAGAACCAGAGTTAGATGTAAATAAAGATGATTTTGTATATGGTAACTATGTCGAGTGGGATAGGTTTAGGGACGAAAATGAAGAAAACTTAATTGATTATTTTGAAATTTATTTACCATGGAGTAAAAAACTTAACATCAGCGAATACATAGAATTTATAAGACAAGACTTTTTTATAAAGACTGATTTATTGGATAAATACGAGTTTAATAAATTATTAATATGTAAGCAAGGAACAAATGTATCAAATTTACAAATTCAGTTTATTGACCAAGGTGATATTGATTCAAGTAGTTTAATATCTGATATATTTGACTATTATGGCGTTCCTACAGGAACAGAATATGAACAAGAATTGCCTGAAGAATTGCAATATTGGTATAATCAATTTGATGAAGATTATGAATATGAGTATTATAAATCTCACCCGCTTAAAATCAATGACTATAAACAGACAGTATCTGAAATACAAATAAAGATTGGTAAGAATGAAGATGAATTAGTAAAAAAGTCATTGATTCTAGCTTTACTCATAGTTAGTGAAAGTTTATTTAAGTCAATTATTTCTAATAGTTTACCTGAAGAGAAAAATATAAGTGATTTTTCAAAAAAAATAATAGATGATTACATTAATCAAAAACTCAAGAAAGATAATAGTAGAAGAGAACTTTTTAAAATTATTTTTAGTGTTGATACAGCCCCCAAACAAAACTGGATAGAATTAAGAAACTCTTTGGCCCATGATATTGAAGCTTCAGAGTTAACTGAAGATGAAATTAAATATTCTGATTCAAAAGGAAATATTTGTTCGTATGAAATTGAAGAGCTTTTTAAAGAACTATTTCAGTTTGCAGAAGAATTAGAAGATATTATTAATAAGTAGTGAAGGTATCAATGGACTTAGATAATATAAAATAAGTTAGATTTATATTTGTTTAATATAAAATATTTTGTATCATACACTTGACACGATAGGGAACGGGAAAGACCAGGACAGCCATTTCTTTGGTTGATCTTTTGACCAAGAAGAACTGGGTCAAGAATGTCTTATTCTTGGCTGACAGAAATTCTTTGGTCAAGCAGGCCCATGGAGCCTTTAAGGACTTGCTGCCCAACTTTTCAATCCTAAACCTTGTGGAAAATAAGGAAGATACAAATATTGTTCAAGGGATTTTCTCAACCTATCCGACCATGATGAACTCCATTGACTCCATGAAGAAGGAAACTAAGAGGGTCTTTTCTGTTGGCTACTTTGACCTGATTATTATTGACGAGGCACACAGGTCTATCTATAAGAAGTATCAGGCGATTTTTGACTATTTTGACTCTCTGGTTGTTGGCTTGACTGCAACTCCAAGAGATGATATTGAGATGTCCACATATGACTTTTTCAATTTGGAAAATGGTGTCCCGACCTATGCCTATGAGTTGAAGAAGGCTATTGAAGATGGTTTCCTTGTTCCCTACAGGACCATTGAAACCCGGCTTAAGATTCCTACCGACGGGATAAGGTATGAGGACTTGAGTCAGGAGGAAAAGGACCGGTATGATGACCAGTTTGAGGACGAGCCCATTGAAGGGGACATTGAATCTTCTGCCATAAATAATTGGCTCTTCAACATGGATACAATAGACCGTGTCATTAAAGACCTTATGGAAAAGGGGATTAAGGACTCTTCCGGTGATGAGATTGGTAAGACTATAATTTTTGCAAATAACCATAGGCACGCAGAGGCTATCAAGGAGAGGTTTGGTGTTCTCTTCCCTGAAAAGGGTGGAGACTATGCTGAGGTCATTGATTATACTATAAACTACTACCAAAATCTAATTGACAATTTTTCTGTCAAGGAGAAGATGCCGAGAATTGCTATTTCTGTGGATATGCTGGACACCGGTATTGATGTGCCTGAAGTTGTAAACCTTGTTTTCTTTAAGAAAGTCAGGTCTAAGATTAAGTTCTGGCAGATGATTGGACGGGGGACCAGACTTTGTGAGGACCTTTTCGGGCCGGGTCAGGACAAGCTTGACTTTTTAATCTTTGACTACGGGATGAATTTCGACTTCTTTGGGGCGGAAGGAAACTACAAGGAAGGGAAGCTTATCAAGTCTATAAGCCAAAGGATTTTTGAAACGAAACTTGACTTGGTGAGGGAGCTTCAAGGGATAAGTTTCCAAGAAGGGGACTACATTACCTTGAGGGAAAGGCTTGTTAACGAGCTACATGGGCAAGTGAACAAGATTGACGAGGAAAACTTCCGAGCAAGGATGGCTATTGAGTATGTTATGAAGTATAAGAGGAGGGAGGCTTGGGACTCTATTGATATAGTTGAAGGCCAGCATATGAAAAATAAGCTTGGTCCATTGGTGGCTCCTGAATCTAAGGATGATGAAACTGCCAGACGGTTTGACCTTCTGATGTTTTTGATTGAGTTTTATTCTATTACTGATAAAAACCCTGCAACTTATATTAAGAATGTTATGAAAACCGGAAAGAAATTGGAAGCCTATGGCAATATTCAAAAGGTCAAGGATGCCAAGAATTTAATCATGGCTGTTCAGGATGTTGAGTTTTGGGAAGACCTCTCTATTGGTAAGCTTGAGAGGGTGAGGGTAACTTTTAGAGAGTTGGTCCACCTGTTAGAGGGGGAAGACCAAGCCTATTATTATACCAACTTCCAAGACGAGGTCTTGGCATCAAAGGTAAATGAAACACCTCTTTTGGATGTCAATGACCTTAAATCCTACAGGCAAAAGGTTGAACATTTCATCAAGACCAACTTGGAAAACACTGCTGTCTATAAGTTAAGGCACAATATGGAACTTACTGAAACTGATGTTAAAAACCTTGAAAATGTCCTCTTCAATGAGCTGGGGACTAAAGACCAGTATGAAAGGGACTATGGGGATAAGTCCATCGCAAGGCTTGTGAGGGAAATTGCCGGCATGGACATTGGGGCTGTAAATGAAGCCTTTTCCAACTTCTTGTCAGATGAGTCTTTGAATTCAAGGCAGATTAGTTTTTTAGAATTGATTGTGGAATATATTGCAGAGAATGGATACCTTGACAAGGCTGAGCTTTTAAAGGACCCTTTCAAGTCTGTGGGTGGAATTAAGGAACTCTTTGGTGAAGATATTACCAGGATGAGAGATATCGTGGCATCAATTGATAGGATAAACGGGACAGAGGTAGGATAAAGTCAACTTTATAATGAAGGGGAGCTTATCAACCACATGTTCAATTACAAGGATGTAGTCAAAAAGACTTTAATTCTATTTATGGCAACGGAGGGTGCCGGTATTGCCTTAATGTGGGAGCAGCAGAGTTGAGTTAAATAGAGCGATTGATGGGTGGGCTTAGCCTACCCGTCAATCGCTCTTGTTATTTCCTTCTTGTATTCTAAAAATTCCTTTGAAAATAAAAAGTCATCTACATTGGAATTAATTCTTACTTCTTTTACTATAGTTGCCGGACTTCCGCCCATTATATAAACCCTGTTCGAAAGCTTGATTGCTTCGTCAATATCGTGGGTTATAAAGAGGGTTGTGAGGTCGATTTTTTTTGATACATCTAAAAACCAAGAATGTATATTTCCTTTGGTAATTGTATCAAGGGCTGAAAAAGGCTCGTCTAAAAGGGCCACTTCATTGGAGAACATATATGTCCGAAGGAGGGCTGCCCTTTGTCTCATTCCTCCTGAGAGTTGGGAAGGATAGAGCCCTTGGCTTCCTTCAAGTGAAAAGTCCTTGAAGTGTTTCGTTGCTTCCTCTCTTGATTTACTTTTAGTAAGTCCCTTAATCCTTAGAGGCAGGGCAACATTGTCAATGATTGTGAGATGGTCCAGCAGGAGGTCATTTTGTAGCATATAGGCCATGTGGTTGGTTTCGCCGGTAATGTCCTTATCTCTAAGGTAGACCTTCCCGCTATCTGCGGGGAAGATTCCTGCCAGTATATTGAAGAGCGTGGACTTTCCAACACCGGACCTTCCCAATAACGAAACTACCTCTCCTTGGAATATGGATATATTAACATCTGAAAAGACCAGATAGTCTTCGTAGTAGGACGAAAGCTTTTCAGTCCATAAGATTGGATTATTCTGTGAGGAAGTCATTTGTGAATCCAAAACCACTAGGTATTTCTTTTTCAATTAAGCCTTTTTCAAAGAGCCAATCATAGAACCTGTCCCATCTTTCTTGGTCTATATAGCCCCAGTAGGGTGCATCTTCTGAATATTTCTTCCCAAGCCTTTTTTGACTTTCTACAACAAGATTTTTGTCCAGTTCAGGAACTTTTTTCAACAATATTGCTGCTGCTTCTTCCGGATTTTCTATAGCAAATTCATAGCCCTGCTTTAGAGCCTTTAGAACTGCCTTGGCTGTGTCCGGCTCATTCTTTAAAAAGTCATTGTTGGCTATAAAGACCGGAGTGTAGGAATCAAGAGCAGGTTCAATTGATGCAAAGTCAAAATAATCTATGTCTATACCATTGACCTCTGCGAAAATTCCGTCCCAACCGTAATATATCCAAACGGCATCGATTCCTGATTCAAGACCTGCGTATGTGTCTGTGATTGTATATGGAACCATATTAATTAGGTCGTAGTTTCCTCCGTCCTTTTCCACAACTTCTTTTATGATTGCCTTCTCAATTGGCGAGTCCCAAGTTGCATAGGTTTTTCCTTCCATGCCCTTTGGTCTGTCCATTCCGTTGCCTTTCAGTGAAACAATCCCGGATGTGTTATGTTGGATGATAGATGCCACTGCAGTTATTGGAAGTGGTTCCTCTTGGCTTAGGGGGGCTGCCATTAAGTCTTGGAAGTCTATTCCAATTTCAGCCCCTCCACTTGCCACAAGGAGCGGTGCTCCGTCGTCCGGTGGTTGGATTATCTCCACATCAAGACCAAGGTCTTTGAAGTAGCCCTTTTCTTCTGCTACAAAAATCCCTGTGTGGTTGGTGTTTGGCACATAGTCTAGGCAGATTGTAATTTTCTTTCCTCCTTGATTGTCATTAACTTCTTGATTTGCACAGGAAGTTACCAGCAAGAGGACTGCTAGGATAATAATTAATTTTTTCATAGTATCTCCTTTTTTCTTCTTAAATTTTGACTTATAATCTTCGTATGGGCTGCTACTAACTGCCCGCACCTAAAATAGTCTATAATTTTCTACTTACATAGGTAAATTATTCTTGACTTCTCTTTTAGCATTTTCCCAAGGCATGACAAGTTTTTTCAAAAGCGTTACTCCGGACATCAAGGCAAGGCTCAAGGCTGATATTAGGAATATTACTGCAAACATCTTGTCGTAGGAAAAGGATTTTTTTACCCTCATCATATAAACACCCAAGCCTTCATATCCACCAAGCCATTCGGCGATTACTGCTCCAACGATTGAGTAGGAGGCGGATATTTTCAATGCTGCAAAAAATTGATTTAAGCTGCTAGGCAGTTTTACAAATTTAAAAATTTCTCCTTGGCTTGCCCCCATTGCCTTTAATAGGTTTATCCTATCCTTATCTGCTGAACGAAAGCCTTCAAAGAGTCCTATGGCAATAGGGAAAAAGGTCACTATAACTATAAGTGTAATCTTTGGTGCAATCCCATAACCCATCCACAGGACCAGCAGGGGGGCAATCGCCACAGTTGGTATAGTTTGTGTAATGACTAGGATTGGATAAAAGGACCTTTCAAAGTAGTCGAACCTATCCATTAAAATAGCCGATAAAAAACCTAAGGCTACCCCAATAAAGAGTCCGCAGAAGGCTTCGAGCAAAGAAGTCCTCGCATGGACCATTAGTGTAGGGAAGTCGCTTATCAGTGCCTTGACAACATCTATAGGCGAGGGCAACATATACTTGGGCAATAGCTCCAGCTTTGAAGCCAACTGCCAAAAGACCAGTATAGCAAGTATTAGGCTCAAGGATTTAATTTTATTTTCTATACTTTTGGACTTTTTCATCTATACCCAGAACATCCCCCTCTCCTTTATAGAAGAGTTTGATGTAGGTTGCAGTTTCTGATGCTCCGGCCTCATTGGCAACCCTTTGAATTTCTTCTATCAAGCTTATGATACTTTTCAAATCTCCTTCCACAGTTGTTTCAAAGGGGCCAACTTCATACTTAAGTTTGGATTTTTCAATATGTTTAATAACTGTATCCACTATACTTAACGAATCTCCCTTTTTTACACTTAATGGTAAAATTTGAATTGCTGCACTTGCTTCCATTAAAATTCCTCCTTTTTCTGATTAAGCTGTCAAAAAATAATCTTCTTCAATTGCTCTTATACTTTTGACATTTCTATCTTTTTATAAATAAAAAAACCTTGCCTCAAAGCAAGGTAAGCATTCCTACGGCGGCATTATCCGCATCAGGTTAAGGGTCAAGACAGAATTGCCTACTCTCAGCCGAAGCTCCCCTTGCTGTTCAAGAAAAGTTTATCACAAAATTCATATTAATGCAATAAAGAATTTAACAAATCTTTAAATTGACTTTTCATCTTCAATAATATAAACTTTTATTGGGAGGCAATATGGAAGAAAAGACTCGTGGGATTTCAGGCAGCACTTTAAAGATTATAGCTTTGATTACTATGCTCATAGACCATGCCGGGGTTTGTTTAGTGGAGAGCAGGGTGAATTTTGCCACGATGAATTACTTGTTCGGGACATTCATCTACTCTAAGGACCCGACTGCAATGGCCTATATTATCATGCGATCTATTGGCAGGATGGCCTTTCCAATCTTTTGCTTCCTATTGGTTGAGGGCTTTAGACATACTAAAGATATCAAAAAGTATGCCATTAGGCTACTCATCTTCGCCTTTATTTCTGAGGTCCCCTTTGACCTTGCCCTGCAATATGGTCGGGTGGGTTTGGAATATCAAAATATTTTCTTTACCTTGTTTATTGGTCTCATAACTATCTATCTTATGGATATGTACAGGGATAAGAGGGTACTTGCAGTTGTAATTTTTATTACTGGCTGTTACTTGGCCCATGTTTTTAGGACAGATTATGGGTATAATGGTATTGTAGCTATAGCCTTGTTCTATTTAGCCAGGGACTCTAAGATTAAGCAAGTTTTTGCCAACCTCATAGGCTTTTTATTTGAAATTACCCACTGGGGGATGGCCTATCTTTCAATCCCTTTTATTTATTTGTACAATGGCAAGCGGGGGATTAATTTGAAATATATTTTTTATATTTTTTATCCTGCCCACTTGTTGATATTGTATTTAATAAAGGCATTTATTCTATAGGGGTCTTTTAAAGATAAAAAATCTTTGGGGATTAATCGTAGGAAGTACTTATGGCTTTTTTATTGAACGGGCGATTACTAATCGCCCTTACGAAATAATAGCAATATTAATGAATTTTAGACTTTTGAGTCAGCCCTGTAGCTTAAAAGGCTATAATTAATTATTCAAACTTCACAAATCGTCATCGTAAGCCTTGCGTGGCGATCCATTTTATTTAATTTACTCGCTATATTTTAATACTCTGGATTGCTTGGTCGCTGTCGGTTTTCTCATGACACTGTTGGAAGTTTTAAAATGGATTTAGTATAAAATAGGAGGAGCACTATGCCTGCTATATATGCCCACTATGTATTTGGGAACAGTTTAATTGACACTCTTTCGGAGGATTCTAAGAGGGTTGTGTCAAACCATAGGTCAGCCTTTGACTTGGGTGTTCAAGGGCCTGATTTTCTATTCTTTAAAGATTTTGGCGGGGATGAGAAGTCTGTGAAGTTTGGGGGAAAAATCCACGACACTCCTTGCAAGGAGACTCTTAAAATTTTTAAGGAAGTATATGAAAAGGACAAGTCAGAGATGCAACTGGCCTATATTTTAGGCTTTCTAGCCCATTTCACCCTGGATACAATTGCCCATGAGTATATTAACAAAGTAGTAAGGGAAGATGGCATTGACCACCATGAACTTGAAACTGAATTTGACAGGTTTATGATGTTGGTTGATGACAGGGACCCTCTTTCTGTCAAGGTGGAGTACTTAATCAAGACTGAGCATGAGACAAGAAAGGAAATCGCCAAGCTTTATTTGCCTTATGAAGTTATGAATGAAAAGGAATTGAAAAAGGCTATGAAGGACTTTTATGGGGTCAAGAAGGGGATAAGGTTTTTGCAGGCAAGGGCCTATCCGGTTTTAAAGGGCCTGATGATGGCTGTTAACATGTGGGAGAAGAACTATGGAATTGTCATGAGGAAGGATAGGAATGTTTCCCTTTCTCCTTATGTGGAAGAG
>JAAYNG010000102.1 GCA_012520935.1 Tissierellia bacterium
AAGGTGAACCTATTAACTTCACATATTCTATAAGCAAGATGAACTATGATGGAACAAGAGAAATAAATATCTATAAGGATGAAGGTGGAACATATATAAGAGAAAACAACTTGACTACAATCTTTCACTATCCTATTTCAAAAATCTATAAGGCTCCTGATGATTTTTTGACCAGACTAAATGTAGTATTAAAGGATAATAAATTAAACACTAAGATAAAGGATGCTTCAGAAGAAGAGAATGGGAGGCCCTTCTACAAATATTCTGTTGAAACTGAAGACGGACCTTTTGTTATTTTCGAAGGTTCAAAGTTCCCTGCAGAATATCTGGATGCCTTTCACAACTTAGATAGCTTCATAAGTGAAGTTGTAGAGAATGCAGAACTGATTGAAGATGAAAAGGCAGACAATGTTAAAGCTGAAGATATCATCGGCTTTGAATTTAACTTTCACGGTTCTGATGTCCTCTTAAGAAAAAATAAAGAGGAAAATGTCGGAATAGTCGACAGCTGGATCTTTGTCCCAAGTGACGAACTAATCAATAAGGCCATTGCCCTGTTAATAGAAATTCCAGATATGACACAGATATCCATCTATAAGGATGCCTTAGCTGAAGGGCATAAGAAAACCACTCTAAATCTTTTTATTAAAGAGGATGATACTTATAAAGTCCTATCGAAATATAGCGGAAGTAAACCACCTTTGGACCTTGTTGACAAGTATCGAGAAATATATGAACTGGCAAGTCAAGAAAAAGGTGAAGACTAATGATTACCAGGGAAGAAATGCAGGCAATAGATAGGTCTGCCATAGAAGACTTAGAAATTCCTTCCATTGTTTTAATGGAAAATGCTGCCATAAATACCTTCTATAATATGCCTAAGGATGAGGATAATTACCTTATACTTGCAGGAGTTGGAAATAATGGTGGGGATGGGCTTGCCCTTGGAAGGCAACTTTTAAATAACAATAAAAAAGTGTCCTTCCTTATTACAGGAGATATTACCAAGTCATCAACCGACTTTCTATGCAACTTAAAAATTCTTCAGAAAATGAATGTTAAAATAGACATATATAAAAATGTTAAAGACTTGAAAAGTCATATAGACAAATCAAGTGTCGTCATTGATTCGATTTTTGGAACTGGTTTAATAAGACCACTTTCGGAAAAATATATTGGGATAGTAAAGGCTGTAAATGAATCAGGAAAAAAAGTTTACTCTATAGATATTCCTACGGGTCTTGATGCCAATACCGGTATCCCACTAGGCGGATCCATTAAGGCAAATAGAACCTTTACAATGCATGAAGTGAAAATCGGTCTAGATAAGGGAAGAGAATATGTTGGAGAAGTAACTGTCTGTAGCATCGGAATCCATAGGAACTACAAAAAATAGTTTAATTTGGGGCTATTCAAAAGCCCCTATTTTTTTGCAGACAAGATATTTTTAAGTCATTTAATTTCACTAGATTGCTTTAAGTAAGTAGATAAATAATTAAACTTCAATTACAAGTATTAAAATATCAAATTTAAATAATAAAATTAAAAATTCAAATAATAAAAATACAATTTCACCAATACTAACGCCTTAAATAAGTTAATACATTAATAAATATTGAATTAATTATAAACTTTTTATATAATATTAAATGTGTTAAATAACAAGAAGGAGGTTTTAAAAAAGCTATGGAAATGTTGAAAGGTTGGCAATTTACTGGTACAGGTGAACCGCTAAAATATGTTGAACAAGAAATTCCAAAAGCTAAACCTGGTTATGTAGTTGTAAAAGTAAGCCATTGTGGTCTATGCCATTCAGATGTTGGTGCTTTAGACGACCCGGGTTGGGTTGGTACAATTATTCTAAAGGTTCCGGTAATTATGGGACATGAAACTGCTGGAGAAATTGTTGAAGTAGGCGAAGGCGTTACTGATTGGAAGGTTGGGGACAGGGTTGCTATCAATCCTATGCCTACAGACAACAGCCAAGGTCATGACCACGGTCCGGGATATGGTAGAGACGGTGGCTACGCCAATTA
Source organism: Tissierellia bacterium (assembly GCA_012520935.1). Taxonomy (GTDB): domain Bacteria; phylum Bacillota; class Clostridia; order Tissierellales; family Peptoniphilaceae; genus JAAYNG01. Next base: position 2,037 of record JAAYNG010000102.1, read on the forward strand.
CACGACTGCACCTATTGAAAGGTTAATTAAAGTTCCTGACAATGTAGACATGATTCAAGCTGCAGCTGCAACTGATGCTGGAATGACTTCACACAATGCTGTTGTCAATGCTGGTGGAGTTAAAAAAGGTACTAAGGTTGGTATAATTGGAATTGGCGGGCTTGGAACTGTCGGTGCAAGAATTGCTATTGGACTTGGTGCAGAAGTTTATGCTGCTTCTAGGTCTGAGGCTGCTAGAAACAAGATAAAGGCTGACGGTGCTTTCAAGGTTGCTCCAAGTATTAAAGATTTCAAGGATGACGGTCTGGAAGTAATTGTAGACTTTGCTGGGGCGGATATTACTACTAGAGATGCACTTGAAGTTATCGCACCGGGTGGAACAATCGTAATTGTTGGTATGGCTAAGCTTGAAACTACACTTAATGTACAACAAATGATTTCAAAATATGTTACTGTGAAAGGCTCCATAGGTGGTGGCGGAAGTGATATTGAAAGCGTAATCAATTTAATCTCCCAAGGTAAATTAAAAATTGATGTCCAACCTGTTTCTTTTGATGAGGTACCAGAAAAACTTGACTATATGAGAGAACACAGCCTAGAAAAAAGATTTATCATGGAGAACAAAGAAGAAGACTATAAATAATATTTTTAATATAAAGAACCTATTTAGGAACTTGAATTCCTAAATAGGTTCTTTATATTTGTGAAAAATTTAGATTATCTTACTATATATAACTTATTTCGTAATTTACATTTGCTTTTCTTCTCAAGAAATATCCTTGAGCAGCTATGGAATCATATACATCCTTAACAAAATCTCCTGCATTTGTTATTGCTTCTTCAGCAATCATAAAGCCCATAGGTTCTATTTTATTCTCAGCTAACATTCTGGCACCAATAGCTAGTGGGAAAGAAGTTATTGGTCCCATCTCTGTAATCCACGAACTTGTGTAAACAACATTCTTACCATCCTTAACACCTCGGACTACTGTTGTAGCACCACCCATTCTATCTTCTGGCTCACGATAACTTGGGTCTAAGAAACCAGGAGTATCTCCATAATATAATTTTTTCATCAATTCAAGTAAAAGAGCCCTTGGAGCTACTTCATTGTCGCCAACTTGGATTGGATCATTTTCAAGCAGACCAATTCTGGACATATCATTAACCATTTCCTGTACGCTTATTGGAAACATAGTACACTTGATTTTTATTTCTTCTAAATTAGGCAATACCTTAGGAAGAGTATATACTTCCGGATGTCCAAGGTCATAAGTCTTTACCTTACCAACCCCCGGGAATACATAGTCATCATACTCATGTTCTTCAACAACAGAAAGTCCCTTTCTCTCAACTAGCTTGCCACCTTCCCAGGTTGCAACTGTACCATTGAAGTTTTCTAACATGTGGTCCCAAACTGCTGGTCCACCTTCACTTAGCTCGTCCATTATCATATAAAAAGCTACTTTTTGTGGTTCATCCATAAGTTCTGCAGCAGCCATAACTTCAATCGGAATAACCCCAGGGCTACCACCAAGACCAATTATTATTTGTTTTCCTGCTTCTTTAGCTATCTTTTGATTTTCTTCAGTAATTACAGTTTCAAATGCTTCAACATCATCACAATAATCAATGTATTTCTTACATTTAGACTTAAGGAATACATCTATTGTTCCTGGTAAAAGCTTATAAAATGGTCCAGTACAGTTTGCAACAACATCTGCATCATCCATTAAAGGAAGAAGGGCATCCTTATCTCCAACATCAACAGCCTTAAACTTGACCTTGCTGTTGTTAAGTTTTGCTACATAGTCCTCACCCTTTTTAACATTTCGCCCTGTTACGATTATTTCATCAAAACAATCGTCAGCAATAAGTTTCTCCATAGCAAATTGTCCTTGATTACCTGTTCCACCTAATACTAGTATTTTCAATACTCCTCATCTCCTTTTATTTATATTTTTTTCCATTAATTTGGGTCGAAAGAAATAAGCTAAAATATTTTCTTCTCTAGCTTTATACTATAAAACATTATTATGCATCAATGTCCTGCCTACATATGATTATATTTGAATTGTTTATTATTTTTATGGGTTTGTTAAGATGTGTTTTCGTAAAAAAGAATAAATTTAATTTCTAGATTGCATTTTTTGCCATAAGTACATTTTATCATGATAATAACTATTTGTCCAATTGGAATAAGTTATGGATGGTCGTAGTTGTATCAAGTTTCTTTTAAGCGCATATGTTAATCTATAATTAATTCACAATTTTTCGCCAAACATTTAAGGGGAAATTTAGAAAAAATTAGTCATAATTATCACCTTTTTATTGTAGATATGCTATAATTATAAGGAATAATTAAATACGGAAGCTAAACTATATAGGAGGTTCCTATGGAAAATATTATTGAAATAAAAAATCTTACAAAGAGTTTTCCTGGTGTCGTGGCTAATGATGATATATCTTTAGAAGTAAAAAAAGGTGAAATCTTTGCCCTGCTGGGTGAAAATGGTGCCGGAAAATCTGTCTTGATGAGCATACTTTTCGGCATGTATGAACCGGATTCCGGAGAGATTTACATAAGGGGAGAAAAAATAAATGAATTTTCTCCACAAAAATCTACTATCAGGGGAATAGGCATGGTCCACCAGCACTTTAAGCTTGTTGAAAATTATACCGTCTGGGAAAATATAACTCTTGGACAAGAGATAGTAAAAAAACTTGGTCCCTTTAACTTCTTGGACAATAAAAAATCCATTGAAGAAGTTAAGGCTTTAATGGAAAAGTTTGGGCTAGAGGTCAATGTTAATGCCCTGATTTCTGACCTAACTGTTGCACAGATGCAAAGGGTTGAGATACTTAAAATGCTCTATAGAAATGCTGAGATTTTAATCTTTGACGAGCCAACGGCTGTCCTTGCACCCCAAGAAATAGAAAACCTCTTAGCGACTATAGTAGAGTTGAAAAATTCCGGAAAGACTATCATACTTGTTACCCATAAACTGGATGAAATTAAAAAAGTTGCTGACCGTTTTGCAGTTTTGAGAAGGGGAAGTCTTATTGATGTAAGGGATGTTGAAAACACTTCAACAAAAGAAATGGCTAACTTGATGGTTGGAAGAGATATTGTCATAGATACAGTGAAAGAAGAGGCAAACTTCGGCAAAACTGTCCTTGAGGTAAAGGACCTTTCATTAAAAAATAATTTGGGAGTTGAAAAGTTGAAAAATATTAACTTCTCCATAAGAGAGGGAGAAATCTTTGCCATAGCCGGAGTCGACGGCAATGGACAGGAAGAAATCGCTGAGGCTATTTCAGGCTTAAACAGGGGCTACACAGGTGAAATATCCTTAAATGGAGTTGATATCTCAAGATTTACTGTAAGGGAAAGAAATCTTGAGGGTATGAGTTTCATCCCTGAGGACAGGCAAAACACCGGACTAATCGTGGACTTTAACATAGCTGAAAATATTTCCCTTAGGGACTACTACAAGGATGAATACAATAAAAATGGAAAGATGGACAAGGGCCACTTTATAGACAGGGCTGATGACCTAATAGATAAGTATGACATCAGGCAGGGAAGAGGTCCACAAACCATAGTCCGTACCATGAGCGGCGGAAACCAACAAAAAGTAATTTTGGCAAGGGAAATTGAGGAAAACCTTCCCTTTATAATCTTTGTCCAACCTACAAGGGGTTTGGATATTGGTGCGATAGAGAAGACAAGGGAATATATTTTGGAAGAAAGAAGGAAAGGTAGGGCTATACTTTTAATCTCATATGAACTTGAAGAAATTCTTGCCTTGTCCGATACCATAGCTGTAATATACGGCGGAGAGATACTAAAAATTTCTGACAGTCTAACCCAGACAGAAATCGGTGAATATATGACGGGGGCAAAAAGATGAAAAAGGTCCTAGAAAAAATAAAAATGCCATTGCTGGCAGTTACTATAAGTTTGATATTTGGCGCAATTGTCATTTTGCTTTTGAAGAAAAACCCTCTCGAGGCATACTCTGCCTTTCTACAAGGGGCAGGTCTTCTACCAAAGGCAAATTATGGAGGAAACCAGAATCAACTTTCTGACTTCTTTGTCTTCTTAGATGGGACAGCCCCAATGATTTTTGCCAGCCTTGCCATTGTTATATCTTTAAAGGGAGGACTTTTTAATATTGGTGTTGCTGGACAAATGCTATTGTCGGGTTTTTTTGCAACGATTTTAGTAGGCTATTCCCCTCTTCCGGGCCTAGTAGCCAAACCAATAGTCATTTTAATCGGTCTTGTTGTAGGTGGTATTTTAGGAGGGATTGTTGGTTACTTAAAGGCAAAATTTAACATTAATGAAGTTGTTTCTACAATAATGTTTAACTACATAATTCAGTATACAACCAGTTATTTTATACAAACATCCTTTGTTGACCCTGTGTCCAGACAATCAAAATATATATTAAGCTCAGCTTCCTTGACCTTTAAAGGGGTAAGTGCCTTCGGTGTCAAGTTGGATATTTCCATCTCATTTTTTTTAGCTATACTTGTAGCCATCTACTTAAATTACTTCTTGAACAAAAAGAAGGATGGCTTTGAAATAAAGATGGTTGGACTTAATAGAAAGGGTTCAGAGTACGCAGGTGTCAATGTTGAAAAAACTATAATAAAAACTATGGTAATAAGCGGTGCCTTGGCAGGCCTTGCTGGTGTTTCCTATTATTTAGGTTACATGCAGTCAATACAACCGGGTGTCCTTGGAAGCCTTGGCTTCAACGCCATTGCAACTGCCCTGCTTGGTGGAGTGAATTCAATAGGGGTCATCTTTGCATCTCTGCTCCTAACAATACTGGACAGGGGGTCTGTCTTTATGTCCTCCAGATTAGGTATCGTAAAGGAGATTTCAGGTGTTATCACCTCTATTATTTTAATATTTTCAGCCATCTCAGGCTATATTGGCTTAAAACTAAGTGAAAGAAAGAAGGAGGAGAGATAATGGAAAGAATTATTATTGACGGACTACAATTCGCCCTCCCCCTTTTCATAATGGCAATAGGAGGAATCTATTCAGAGAGGTCCGGTATTACAAACCTCTGCCTTGAAGGACTTCAAGGTTTCGGGGCCTTTTTTGGAGCCTTGGCAATTGCCCTTATAGGAATTAATAACCCAAGCTTAGTCCAAGCAAACGGCTTTTATATAGCAATCATATTTGCCATGATTGGTGGAATGCTCTTCTCACTACTTCATGCAATCCTGTCTATTAAATACAGGGCTAACCAAGTTGTTTCAGGTATAGTTGTAAATCTATTGGCTGTATCTCTCACAGAGTTTTTGACCAGACAGATAAATTCAACTGTTTTTGGAGCTCCTTCAAATAAGTTCCAACTAGGAGTCTTGCCAAGGCACAATATACCCGTTCTGTCAGAAATACCTTTGATAGGGGCCTTCTTTAAGGAAATTTACCCCTTCCAAATTATTATTTTAATTGTGGCAGTACTTGCATGGATCTTATTTTATAAGACCAGACTCGGCTTAAGGTTGCGTTCCCTAGGTGACAACCCTCACGCTGCCGATAGTCAAGGGGTTAATGTTGAAGGAATCAGGTATTTTGCAGTAATGGTATCGGGTGCCCTTTCAGGCCTTGCCGGTATTTCATTTGCCTATTCCATATCTGCTAACTTTTCACCTGCAATTTTCATGGGCTTTGGTTACCTTTCCATAACTGCCCTGATATTTGGTAACTGGGAAATTGGTCCTACCTTCTTTGCAACCCTCTTGTTTGGTTTTGCAAGAAGTGGTGGCTATGCCCTTGCAAAAGCATTAAAGATGGAGGCTGCCTTTACCGATATTACTATGACCCTACCATATATTTTAACACTTCTGCTCCTATTATTCTTTTCAAAAAATAATAGGTCTCCAAGGGCTTTGGGTGAACCTTTTGACAAGGGGAAGAGATAATGAAACTTCTAGTTAATAGCTTAGACGAAATGGAGGAATTTGCACATGAGATTTCAAAATTACTATTTAAAGGAGCAGTCATAATATTAAACGGTGAGTTGGGTGCAGGTAAAACTTCCTTTACTAAATTCTTAGGGGAAGCCCTTAATGTAAAAGACTATATTACCAGCCCGACCTTCTCCATTATTAACATATACGAAGGTGATTTTACAGTCTATCATATGGACTTTTATAGGCTGGAAAACTTAGACGGCTTATACGATTTAGGTCTAGATGATTATTTCTATTCCGATGGGATTTCTGTTGTTGAATGGGGAGAGCTTGCAGAAGACTTCCTGCCTTTAGATAGGATAGAACTATACTTCTCAAAAACATCTGAAAATGCAAGAGAAATTGATGTGAAAATCTTAGGCAAGGAAGAAAACTATAAGGCTTTTGAAATGTTGTATTAAGATAAATTTGTCCTCTTCGTTTTTATTTAAACATGAAAGTTGGTGTTGAAAATAATTAAAAATATTAATAGTTTGCTAATTAAAATAGTTTTTGTACTAATCTTTTCTATTTTCTTTCTTACAAGACTCACTGAGACACCTCTTGACCCTTTTTTTGACATGACAGAAGAGGACTTAAATACCAGCTATGAAGATAGGTTTGTTATCATTGATAAGGATAGAAAAGAAATACCAGTGACTTTTCCTATGGTTGAAAAGCTCAAAAAAGGTGAAAAACTCCAGTTAAAGGTTACTTTACCTTATAATTTGGAATCCGAGCCAATTCTCTTACTATCTTTAGATAGTTTTGAAGACTATCGTGTCTTTTCAAATAATTATGTACTTAACGAGAAAAAAACAAGGCAAGAGGGTTTCTTTTCTAAAAATGCAGGACCTGCCTTCATAGAAATTAAATTAATGCAACACCTAGAGGAAGAAGACCTGATAATAGAATTTACTAGACCTGACACAATTGACGGTAAAATTGTAATCAACGGTGCTTACCTTGGCGAGCCTGGAAAAGTATATATGGACTTTTTATATAATCTTAGGATTGAGATATTAATATTGATTATTCTTTTACTTGTAGTTATAACCCTACACATTATGAGCTTTATACTTAGAGGAACAAAGAGTTTTAAAAAGATTTTCTACTTTGCTTTATTTGCAAGCTTTATTGGAAATTGGTTTTCCATGCAAAGTAGTATGTTCTACTATTTTTTATCAAACAAAATGCTACATCTTCTTATGGAAGAAATCTGCCTATTGGCTGGAAATATTGCATTTATAAACTTCATTTTATCCTATGATTCAATAAAAAATGACAAGTTTATTAAGGGTTCGCTTTTTATATCTATACTACTTTCCTTCATAAGCTTATTTTTATGGATTGTTGGTATATTGGAGTTTTGTGTAATCTCAACATTTGTAACAATGATTTCGGTTCTAGCCATGTTGAAAGCATTATTTATCTTGTTACAGAATTATTCTTTTACAAAAGACAGGGAAGACATACAACTCTTTTTCATTGTTGTTTTTGTGGTAATAATTACTATCATATCAATTCTTACTTATATTAAAATTGGCTTTGTTTCAAGAATTGCCTTTGAAACTTTCCTGTATGTTTCCGGACTATATATGTCTTTTCTAGCTGTTAAAGAAATCATTTACTATACAAAATACGCTGAAAAGTCTGAATTGTATGAAAGTCTTGCCATTAGAGATAAGCTCACAGGCCTTTATAATAAAAATGCCTTCATTTTAGACACTGAAGGTAATAAAGATATTAATAGCAGTTATGCATTTATTGTATTTGATGTTAATAATTTGAAGAGTATTAACGACAATTATGGCCATGCTGAAGGCAATAGAATAATAATTAGAACTGCAGAATTATTAAAATCGACCTTTAGTGAAAGTAGGAAAATATACAGGACAGGTGGAGATGAATTTACAATAGTTTTTAACCCCTTCAACAGAAAAACAATTGAGGACTTGTTAAAAGAATTTGATAAGAAGGTTAAGCAATCAAGCCTTGACCTGCTTTATGATTACAGGGTTGCCTTTGGTTATTCAAGATTCAACGGCAATTTAGAAATAGCTTTGGATAAGGCAGATAGAAAGATGTATGAGAAAAAGACCGAATTAAAGGGTGATAATAATGCCAAACTATAACTTTTTAGAAAAAAACAAATCTATAATCTATACTTCTATCTTTGCAGGTTTAATCATTCTTTTCATTTTTGTTTATTTTTCTTTCCAAAACACTGCTGATAAGGTTGGTGCTATAGAGGATAATGTGGTTGTTTTTAATGAAGGTTGGTTGGTTAAATCAAAGGATAAGGATGGAAAAAGAAATCTTAAACTTACAAATCTTGACGACCGGTCTAATCTTGCTATACAAATGACAAAAAAATTACCCTATAAAAAAAATATAGATACCATGGTTATTTATGGTAGGTTTGAATCCATATCTATTTATATTGCAAACCAACTCATATACTCTTATGGAGAAAACGAATCCATCTTCTTTAAGAAAAACTATGCTACCTCTTGGGTATCTTTTCCATTAAAAAAAGAATATGCGGGGAAAAATATTTCAATCTTTTTTCCAGAAAACAGTAAATATTTAAACTCCATAGATGATATCTTTCTAGGAGAAAAATCTATAGTATTTTATTCTCTAATCAGAAAATATACTTGGGGATTAATCTTGGGAATAATTACATTTGCTGCTGCATGGCTTAATTACCTCTTGTTCTTTGTTCTAAAGACAGGAAGTAAAAAGAATAAGGTCCAACTTTATGTTGCCTTTATGTTGTTTTGTATGTCAATATTAATTATATTTGAAACTGTCTTTCCAAGTACATTTACATCAAGCCGTCAGTTTATTGTTAATACTTGGAATATATGTTTGTATACATCCTTCATACCAGTAGCATTATTCTTGGCAAATACAAGCTCAAAAGGCGAGGATACAAAACTTAACATTTTCGTCACTATCTTTTCCATGCTTGCCATTATTATATTCAGCCTTAAATTGTTTGACATCTACTCCTTTAGAGAAATTGCCTTAGCTAAACCTAGCATACTGATTGTTTATATTATATTAATGATAGCTATGGCTGTGCAATACACCTATGAAAATAAGAACAATTTAAAACATATATTATTTTTTATTGTGCTTTGCTTCTTGGCTGCAACAATAGAAATTCTAGACTTCTTTAAAACCGGCAAATTGTTAGTGTATTTTGTTAATACCAGCATAGTTGCCTTGGCTGCAGTAATAACAAAAAACGCCATAATAAGCTCAGTTAAGAAGATTTCTGAATTTGAAGTAGCAAAGTATTATGAGCTGCTTTCAACAGAAGATAAGATGACAGGTTTTAAAAACCAAAATGCCTACCATCTTGAAATATTAGACTTGGAAAAAGCAGATGCAAGTGGTTATTTCATAGCCTTTGCTGATATTAATAACCTGAAAAATATCAATGATGAATTTGGGCACAATGTTGGAGACGAAGCAATCATTGATAGCATAAGGTCTATTCATGAGGCTTTTCAAGGTAATGGTGCCTTCTATAGGATTGGTGGGGATGAGTTCCTAGTTATTGGAAAAAACTTGAATGACAAGGACTTAAAGGAGAGAGAAGAAAGGCTTTATGAATTAATGGATGAAAAATCCCTTGACAAGCCTTATAAGGCAAAGATTTCTCTTGGATATGCCTTTTTTGATAAAAGGAAAGATAACACAATAAGGGATACAATTGAAAGGGCAGATAAAAAAATGTATGAGCGAAAAAAAGAAATAAAAGAAGCAGAAGTATAAAGGAGAAAGTATGAAACTTTATTTTGATTTACACACACATTCAATAATGAGTACGCATGCCTATAGCACTATAGAAGAGAACATTAAGGCAGCTTTAGAAAAAGGACTATATGCCTATGGGATTAGTGACCATTCATATATGATAAAGGGAGGGGCTAACGAAGTTTATTTCAGAAATTTTAAGGCAGTCCCTACAGAAATAAATGGTATGAAAATTCTTACTGGAGCAGAAATTAATATATTAGATTTGGATGGTGAAATGGACTTAACAGAAAAAATGGAAGATGCCTTAGACTTTATTATTGTAAGTGCCCACACACCTCTACTTACTCCAGGTACAAAGGAAGAAAACACAGAATGCTATATAAAAATCATGCAAAATCCAAGAATTAAGATAATTGGACACCCTGACGATTCAAGAGTGGAAGTTGACTACGAAAGACTTGCAAAAGAGGCAAAGAGGACAGAAACAGTTCTTGAACTAAATAACTCTTCCCTTACCCCTTTAGGTCACAGGATAAATGCCAGAGAAAATATTTCAGAAATGCTAAAATATGCAGAAAAGTTTGGCACTCGTATTGTCGTTAACAGTGATGCACATTTTTCAACTGATGTTGGAAACTTCCAGTATGCATTAGAAATATTGAAAGAGTGTAACTTTCCTGAAGAATTAGTTGTAAACTCCTGCCCGGACGGGTTAAAGTATGTTATTAATGAATCTGAAAGAACAATAAATATGTTTTAAATAAGGAGGAAGTATGGAAAAGATTTTAATGGGTAAGGGGGAAGAGCAGGTCTTTATTCTTCCTAAGATGATGAATAGGCATGGACTAATATCCGGAGCTACAGGAACCGGAAAAACTATCACGCTGAAGGTCTTGGCAGAGGCCCTTTCAGACATGGGAGTACCGACCTTTATTCCTGATGTAAAGGGAGACTTGACAGGTCTGTTGAAAGAGCTGGAAATGAATGACAAGATTCAAGAAAGAATTGACTCTATTGGTATCGAAAATTTTCTTCCAAAAAAATATCCTGTGAAATTTTGGGATGTACTTCAAAAGAAGGGCCACCCTATAAGGACTACAGTCACTGAAATGGGACCGCTAATCCTTGCTCAACTTTTAGAATTAAATGATACCCAAGAGGGTGTTTTGAATATAGCCTTCAAGTATGCAGATGACAAGGGGCTCCTCTTGCTTGACCTTAAGGACTTGAAAGCTATCTTAAACCATATCAGTGAAGAAAGTGCCAACATAAAAGTGGAATATGGCAATGTAACCAGTCAGACCATTGGAGCCATCCAAAGGGCCCTGCTGGTATTAGAAGGCGAAGGCGGAGACCTATTCTTTGGCGAACCAGCCTTAGATATAAAAGACTTCTTGCAGGTCAACGAGGAAGGAAGAGGCTTTATCAACCTCTTAAATGCAGTTGACCTCCACATGAAACCTAGGCTTTATTCTGCCTTCTTGCTATGGTTTATATCTGAACTTTATGAAGAACTTTCGGAGGTTGGAGATGCTGAAAAACCTAAGATGGTCTTTTTCTTTGACGAGGCCCACCTATTGTTTGCCAACGGGAAGAAAGCCTTGATTGAACGATTAGAGCAGACCATAAAGCTAATCCGTTCAAAGGGTGTTGGGATCTTCTTTGTTACTCAAAACCCTATAGATATACCGGACTCTGTCCTTGCCCAATTAGGGAACAGGGTCCAACACTCGCTAAGGGCATTTACACCAAAGGAGCAAAAGGCAGTTAAGACAATTTCTCAAACCTTTGTGCAAAATCCAAATTTAGATACAGAAAAGACAATCCTTGAACTTAAGACAGGTGAGGCCCTTGTCTCATTTTTAGATGAAGATGGCAAACCTTCCATGGTTGAAAGGGCATTGATTTCACCACCAAGAAGTTATATTGGAGTTGCTGATGAAGCAATGGTAATGGCTGTAATCAACAGTTCACCATTTGCCTATAAGTATACAACTACAGTAGATAGGGAGTCTGCCTATGAAATACTAAAGGCTGAAGTTGAGAAAAAGGCCATGCTTGAACAAGAAATGAAGGAAATGGAGGCAGCAGAAAAGGAAAGAATTAGGTTGGAAAAGGAAAAGGCTAAAAACAAGTCCGTCCTTGAAAAGTCCCTGAATGCTATGGTAAGTTCAGCATCTAGGTCTATAGGAAGCTCCATAGGAAGAAGCCTCTTGGGTACCATTAAGAAGTCTTTGAAAAAATAATGGAAGTTAAGAGGAGGGGCGTTGTCTATTCACCGTCAGAAATAGCCAAGAAGGTTATTGAAGATTCTTTTGTTGACCTAAGAAGGGACAGGTACCCAAAAATAATAGACTTTTCCTGTGGAGAGGGTATCTTCTTAGAACTGGCTACAGAGTTTTTAACAGAAAAGTATTACAAAGACAAAGAGGACTACCCCTTCATTAGTAAAAATGCCGGCAGGGAAGAAATAAGAAGGGATATTTTAAAAAGCTCGATTTACGGCATGGATATTTCTCCAAAAGCTGTAGATAAGACCATCTCTTCCCTTGCCCGAAGTGAAGATGAAAAGATATGCTTAAGGGATAAGATTATAGAAGGAGATGCCCTTTTAAATAGGCATCTTCTCTTTGATTTATCTGAAAATAAAGGCTTTGACTATGTCTTGGGCAACCCCCCCTATGTGGGACATAAAAATGTAGACTCTGCTTATAGGGAAAAATTAAAGGGCTATGGAGATGTTTACTATGACAAGGGTGACCTGTCTTTCTGCTTTTTAAAGCTTGGGATTGACTTGCTTGCTAAGGATGGAAGGCTTGCCTTTATAATTTCCAGAGCTGTGGTTGATTCCATTAATGGGGTGAGAATTAGGGACTATGTGCAAAAAGAAAGCCATATAGAAAAAATCATAGACTTTGATACCAAAAAGGTCTTTGAAGGGATAAGTGTCCTTTCTGTAATATTATTTTTATCAAAGGCAAAGGAAGTTAAAAAGACACAAGTAGTAAAGGATGGAGAGGTCTTTTATACAAATATTTTCCCCATAAAAAATAAGTGGATACTAAGAAAAGAAGAAGAGATAGGCTTGATAAAAAAAATAGAGCAAGTGTCTGACTATAAACTTTCAGATGTGGTTGACTTTCATCAAGGTATAATTACCGGACTTGATAAAATTTTTGTAGTAAGCCAAGATGATATAGAAAAACATAAAATAGAAGAGGAGCTTATATTTCCTTGGGTCAAAAACAGCCAAATAAAAGCCTTTGAAGTTGAAGAGCCAAGTCAGTTTTTAATTTACTCGAACCTGATTGAAGATGAAAAAGACTATCCCAATGCTGTTAAATATATTTCTAAAGAGAGAAGTAGGCTTGAGAAAAGAAGGGAGTGCCGGCTTGGAAGTAGAAAGTGGTATGAGCTACAATGGGGCAGAGACCTTTCCCTTTTTCAATTAGAAAAGATAGTCTTTCCCTACAAGGCAGAAAAAAACCGCTTTGCCATAGACAAAAGTGGATTGCTTTTCAGTGCCGATGTATACTTTATGACCCTTAAGGATAAAAACTTTACACTGGAAAATATCGTTAAAATTTTAAATTCAGAACTTTATAATAAATACTATAGGCTCTTTGCCAAAAAAGGAGTAAATGACCAGTATGACTACTATCCCAACTCCTTACAAGGAGTCTATGTCCCATCAGCAAAAAAATTTAATTATAGGGCAGAAGATTTTGAGAAAGAATTAAATAAATTTTTTTATATGGTTTCGTAGGGGCGGATATTATCCGCCCGTTCATTCAAAAGGCTATAATTACAACCTTTCAGATGTTCGGGAGGATGGTATCCTCCCCTACAATTACGGGTCCAGTGCATATCCGCCACTACAGGTTATGACCAACAGACTAGTCTGCCCTCATTGCCCTAAAGGAGTTTAGCGTTGCCAAAATCATTACCCCCACATCGGCAAAGATTGCATACTGCATATTGGCATTCCCCATGGCTGCCATTACCAAAACAACCAGCTTAACAATAATTGTCGCATAGATATTTTGCTTTACAATTCTACTGGTCTTCCTTGCACCAAAAACCGACAAGGCAATATCGCTCGGCTTGTCGTCCATTAAGACAACATCGGAATAGTCAATGGCTATATGGGAACCGGACTGGCCCATGGCTATACCAACATCAGCCCCTGCTAAGGCAGGTGCATCATTCAGTCCATCCCCTACAAAGATAACGGGACTTTCAACCTCAGACTTTATTTCTTCATATCTTTTTACCTTGTCTTCAGGAAGTAAGCTTGCAAAAAATCCGGTTAAACCTAGCCTGCCGGCAATGTCCTTGGCAACCCTTTCCATGTCACCAGTGAGCATAACAAGCCTCTTAAAGCCCATCTTCTTAAGTCTATCAACAGTGTCCACAGAGTCCGTCTTTATTTCATCAGAAATAATAATATGCCCAACATATTCACCATCTATGGCAATATGGACCGTAGTTCCAACCAAGTGACACTCCTTCCATTCAACTTGAAACTTGCTCATCAGGGAATCATTACCAAGCAGTACATCTTTATCATCAATCTTAACCCTAATACCCATACCTGCAATCTCTTGGTAGTCGGCAATTTTACTTTGGTCAATAGGTTCTCCAAATTCTTCCCTAATAGATGAACCTATTGGGTGGTTGGAAAAATATTCCCCATAGGCTGCATACCTCAACAAGGTTTCCTCGTCATATATATCTGTATGAATTGCAAATACCTTGAATATACCCTTGGTCAAAGTTCCGGTCTTATCAAAAACTATATCCCTTGCCTTAGAAATGTTCTCTATTACAACACTTCCCTTGACAAGGACACCCCTTTTACTCAAGGCACCAATCATAGAAAAGTAAGCCAAAGGGACAGAAACCAACAAGGCACAAGGACAGGACACAACTAAGAATATCAAAGCCCTCCCAACCCATTTCGAAAAGGGGTCTCCCGTTATTAAAGGTGGAAGTAAAGCAACTATAAGGGCAGAAATCACCACTATTGGTGTATAGACCCTTGAAAACCTGGTTATAAACCTTTCAGTGCTGGACTTCTTGTCACTTGTGTTCTCTATTAACTCAAGTATCTTCATTATAGCAGAGTCATCAAAGTCCCTTGTGGTTTCAACCTTCAATAGACCATCAAGGTTAATGAAACCCGAAAGTATCTCATCACCTGCCTTAATACCTCTTGGGACACTCTCACCTGTAATATTTTGAGTATTAACTGAAGACTTGCCCTCTATTACCTTGCCGTCTATAGGGACCTTTTCGCCGGGCTTTACAATAATAATCTCCCCAACTTCAACCTCGTCGGGGTCGACCTCTTCAATAGCTCCATCCCTCTCGACATTGGCAAATTCCGGTGCAGCTTCCACAAGGCCTGCAATGGACTTCCTTGAAACCTCCAAGGCCCTGTCTTGGAAAAGCTCTCCGATTTGGAAGAGGAGCATTACTTCCACAGCTTCAAAATATTCTCCCAAGAATATAGCCCCGACAGTTGCAACACTCATTAGGAAAAATTCATCAAGAAAGTTTCCATTTATAATATTTTTTATCGCCTTAATTAGGATATCATAAGCTACCAGTCCATAGGCTGAAAGAAATAAGATGGTCCTCACCGGCTCCAGCTTTACTAGATATCCGGCAACCATTATTAAGACGACCAGGACTAGCCTCAATATCTCTTTTCTAAACTTTGTCATCTTGCCACTATCACGCTATCGGGTTCAATCTTGGAAACAATCTTTTGAGCTTCCGGAATAATCCTCTCAAAGTCGCCCTCTTCCGCCTCGATGGTTAACCTTTGCATTATAAAGTTTAAATTGACAGATTGAACTCCATCAATCTTTGAAATACCCTCCTGCATTTTTTCTGCACAAGACCCGCAGCCTAAATTTTCAATCTTAAATTTCTTTTTCATAATAATCCTCCTATTCTTCTATATGTTCATAGCCCTGCTCCATTATTGTAAGGACATGGTCGTCTGCCAGAGAGTAGAAGACATGCTTCCCTTCCCTTCTGGACTTTATTAACTTGTAGTCCTTCAAAACCCTTAATTGATGAGAAATTGCTGACTGGCTCATATTTAAACTTTCAGCTATATGGTTGACACAAATTTCTTCAGCCTTTTCAAGCACATAGAGTATCTTTATCCTTGTAGTGTCTCCAAAGGTCTTAAAAAGTTCAGCCAAATCATATAGTTTTTCTTCATCCAACCCAGTTAATTCTACTACTTTGCAATAATCATCCAAATTCTTTTCCATAAAACCCCCTTAACATATGAGTGCGTGTTCATATGTGTATGATACCCCTTTTACCCTATAATGTCAATAGGAATTTTTTAATTTCCGTCAATAATTGAATTCTTTTATTTGATTCCCATCTATGGTATAATAGGCAAGAGGTGATTATTTGAATTATTTACCGGTAATTTTAGGAACAGATGTTAACGCTTACGGAATGGCGAGGGCCTTTTATGAAGAATACGGAAAGAAGTCTTTATTGATAGGAAGAGGCAGGCTCTTCATGACAGAAAATACTAAGATACTTGATGTGCTAGTCTATGAAGAATTAACCGATGACTTTGTAGGAACACTCACAAGGATTTCCGAGAGCCTTAAAGACAGGTATGATGTCTTAATACTCATTGCTTCCAGCGATGAATATGCAGCCCATGCCATCAAGCACAAGGAAGAATTGAAGGACATTTATTCAATGCCCTTTATAGACTATAGGCTTTTCGACAGGTTGTCCGACAAGAAGTCCTTTTATGAAACCTGCGAAGAATACGGACTTGACTATCCAAAGACAGCCTTTATATCTAGGGATAACTATAGGGAAGTTGAAAATAAATTTGGCTATCCCGTAGTCTTAAAGGCTTCCAACAGCGTTAAGTACCTTGCCCTTGACTTTGAGGGAAAGAAGAAGGCCTTCATCATAGATAGTGAAGAAGAATTAAGGGATGTTTTAAATAAAATCTACCAAACCCAATACGATGACTATATGATACTGCAAGACTTTATACCGGGCGACGACTCCAACATGTATGTCCTCAATGCCTATGTCAATTCAGCCGGTGAAGTTTCCTTAATGGCACTGGGTCATTCCCTAATGGAGGACCCGTCACCTGACCTGATAGGTAATTATCTTGCAATAACCGATACAAACGGCGATAAGATTTACCCCATGTATAAAAAGTTTTTGGAAGAAATTGCCTACACCGGCTTTGCCAACTTTGACATGAAGTATGACAGGAGGGACGGCAAGTACAAGGTCTTTGAGATTAACCTTAGGCAGGGCAGGTCAAGTTTTTTCACCACACTTGCAGGGGCAAACCTGTCAAGGGCCCTAGTGGATGACTTTGTGGAGGGAAAGAGAGGGGAAACAACCTATCCGGACAAGGAATTCCTATGGCTGGGGGCAAACTTCGATACTGTTATTGAATATGTAAAGGACGAAGAGATAAAAAAAGAGATGTTAAAGAAGAAGCCCATAGCCCAAAATACCCTCTACTATGAAGAGGACATGAACTTCATAAGGAGGAGGTCTTTGAAGAAATATTTTGACCGCTACGATGAAAGATTTAAGGAACACTTTGTTCAAAAGGAGTAAAGATGCCACTACTAGAAAAAGATGATATAAAAAAAGAAGCATATGACAATTTCATAAGGACTTCACCCTATGCAAGGATTTCCCAAGACAGGAACTGGCATATGGTGAAAGGAGCTTGGGATGAACACTATATTTACCTGGAGGAGGGTAAAATAATTGCAGCCCTTTCAATCCTTTCCATTAAGGCAGTTGGGGACAAGAGGCTCTTTTATGCCAACAGGGGACCGGTTTGTGACTTTACAGATGTTAACCTGGTTAAAAGGCTTGTAGATGAGGCAAGTAAACATATTAAGGACCTAGACCCCTTCCTTTTAAGGATAGACCCTGAGTTTGTCTATGATGATGAAGTGGTGAAGGCTTATAGGGAGGCCGGTTTTAACCTCCGCTCTAGGGAGACAGATATCCACTCCTTCACCCAGCCCAGATTTAATATGATTTTGAAATTAAAGGGCAAGACAGAGGAAGAAGTCTTTAATGAATTTTCCTCAAAGACCCGCTACAATATAAGGCTTGCAGAAAGAAAGGGAGTAGAAACAGACTTTGTTGAGTCTTCAAGCCCAAAATTTTTGGAGGCTATAGATACCTTCTATGACTTGACAGAAATCATGGCAAAGAGGAACGGAATAACATACAGGCCAAAAGACTACTTTATTAGAATGTTTGAAGCCTTCCCCAAGTCCAGAGTCTACCTGACCAAGCACGAGGAAGACTATCTTTCAGCCGCCTTGGCTATCCCATATAACAAGAAGCTCTTTTATATGTATGGGGCAAGTTCCAATGAAAAAAGGAACCTGATGCCCAACTACCAAATGCAGTGGGAAATGATTAAGTGGGCAATGGAAATGGGGATGGAAGAGTACGACTTTGGAGGAGTTTTCTCCTTTGATAATTCCGATGGACTTTATCGGTTTAAAAACGGTTTTGTAAGAACAGAAGGACCTACAGAGTTTATTGGTGAACTGGATATAGTCTTTGACGAAGGAGCTTATAAAGAATTTATAGAAAGAAAGTGATTGAATGATTGAGTTGGGAAAAATCAATAAACTTAAAGTTTTAAGATTTAAAAACATTGGAGCTTATTTGAATGTAGAAGAAGGGGGAGACCCTGACGATGATATACTCCTTCCAAAAAAAGAAATCGCAAGTAGCGTTCAAGTGGGAGATGAACTTGAGGCACTTGTTTATAGGGACTCGAAGGATAGAATAATCGCAACCTTAAGAAGGCCCTTATTGCAAGTTGGCGAGATGGGCTTCTTAACCATGGTACAAAAAACAAAAATAGGTTACTTTATGGACTGGGGGCTGGAAAAGGATGTCTTGCTACCCTTCTCTGAGTCCATCGGCCACTTGGAAACAGGTCGAAAGTACCTTGTAAGGCTTTATGTTGACAAGTCTGATAGGATTTGTGCAACCATGAAGATAAAGGAGAGCCTCCAAGCAAATGATAGCTACAAGGAAGACGACATAGTAGAAGGGGTTATTTATTTAATACACAGGGAGCTGGGTGCCTTTGTGGCAGTGGACATGAAGTACGATGCCCTCCTTCCAAATGATGAGATGTTCGGTGTCTTTGAAATTGGAGATAAGATGAGCTTCAGGGTTTCAAGGATTAGAGAGGACGGTAAGTTGACCCTAAGCCTAAGGGACAGGTCCCATATAGAGATGCCAAAGGACCAAGAAAAAATCATGGAAAAGCTAAAAAAGAACAAGGGCTTCCTTCCATTGAATGACAATTCGCCACCTGAACTGATAAGAGAGTATTTGAACATGAGCAAGGCCGGTTTTAAGAGGGCAATTGGAGGTCTTTACAAGCAAAGGCTTATAATAATAGATGATTTGGGAATAGAACTTAGGGAGGATAAAAATGCTAAAAAACATTAAAATTAATTTTGACACAGTGGAGATGATGGTATTCTTTTGGGAATCCATGATGTCCAAGGACAAGGTTGTTGAAGCCTATCTAATTGAGGTTTCTGAAAGAGAGGACATGAAGCCCCTATATAATGATGAATTCACCAAGGATTCGGTGAGAAAGGTTTTATCTGCTATTTCAAACAGGGAGTTGGTCAACCACCCAACCAAAGCAGAATCAAGATTTTGGAATAACAACATGAGGATGTTGGAGGACAGGGACAATTTAAACTATATGTTAAAGCCTGTGAAGACTTTGAACTTGGACCATTTGAAAGAGGAGTTCAAAGGAGATACAAAGTATGAAGAAATTCAGGTCTGCTTTATACCCGGACACTTGGACAAGACTTATGTTGATGGAAACAAGCTTTATGTAAACTTCTTCTCCATGTCGGCAGGCTGGGAAGACCCGGAGGATATGAAGATAGACGGAATGTCCGTGAAAGAATTTGTGGAAAAGCAAGTGAGGGAAATCTTATAATGACGATATGCGAAGTTTAATTAATGCTAATTAAATAAGGTCGCCTAGGTTTATCCTAAGCGACCTCTTTTATTGAAGTAATATTAATTCATTTTAATGATATTTGTTGCATTGATAACTCCAAAGTTATCAACTGTTCCTGTAATTGTAAAAATTGGC
>JAAYNG010000016.1 GCA_012520935.1 Tissierellia bacterium
AAGTCCATTACGATTTCTTCAAACTTAATGGTCTTTAAAGAATCTTTCACTGTGTTTGTCCTTCTTAAGACTGCGTTCACCCTAGAAATTAGCTCCATAACACCAAAGGGTTTAGAAATATAATCGTCTGCCCCCATGTCCAAGCCCTTGACCTTGTCAAACTCATTGGACTTGGCTGTAAGCATAATTACAGGTATTTCTTTGCTTGAATTCCTCGACTTTAATTTTTCCAATACCTTGTATCCATCTTCTATGGGGAGCATAATATCCAGCAAAATCAAGTCAGGATTTTTTTCTTCCAAGGCCCTATAAAATTCTTTGGCTGTTTCGAAACCTTCCGCCTTGAAGCCACTGTTTTCAAGGGCATAAACTACCAAGTCCCTAATACTTTCTTCATCTTCCACACAATAAATTAACTTTTCTTCCCCCATAGTCACCACTCTTTCTAATCCTTATATTCTTTAACGAAATGCTCTCCCTCTATTGAATAATAAACCCATTCCGCAATATTTTCTGCATGGTCTCCAATCCTTTCCAAGTATCGCGCAACCATCATTAGGTCAAGAGCTATCTCCCCTTCAGTACCACCTCTTCTAATCATGTCGATTGCAATTGTCCTTGATTGATTAAAATAATCATCAACAACATCATCATATTCTATTACACTTTTAACCGTTTCTATATCCTTCTTGACAAAGGCATCAATTGACTCCCTAACCATCTTTACAGCTGATTCACCCATACCTTGAAGAAGTCCATGCTTACTCTCATATTGAGTTTCGCTTAAAAATAAGGTGATATCAGCAATATCAACCGAATAGTCTCCTATTCTTTCCATATCGGTTATCATCTTTAAAGTCGATGAAATAATTCTTAGGTCGCTTGCGACGGGTTGTTGCTGTAATAATAGTCTGAGACATCTTGACTCAATATCTTTTTCTAACTGGTCAATCTCTATGTCTTGTTCAATGACATTTTTTGCAAGCTCAGTATCTAAATTCAATAAAGCTTCAATTGCCGACTCTATCGAGGCCTCAACAGCATTTCCCATTTCTATTAATTCAGTATTAAGTAATTCAAGCTCCCTCTCAAACCTACTTCTTAGCTTCATATATCCTACCTACCTTTCAGAAAATTTTAACCAAACCTGCCTGTGATGTATTCCTCTGTCCTTTTGTCCTTCGGCACTGAAAAAAGCTCAGTTGTATCCCCAAATTCTATTAAGTCGCCTAAAAGGAAAAAACCGGTCTTGTCAGAAACCCTTGTAGCCTGTTGCATATTGTGGGTAACTATAATTATAGTATATTCTTCCTTTAAATCATCTAATAATTCTTCAATCTTAGAAGTAGAAATCGGGTCAAGAGCCGAAGTTGGCTCATCCAAAAGAATAACATCAGGTTTGACTGCCAAACACCTGGCAATACATATCCTCTGGGCCTGTCCACCTGAAAGTGCTAGGGCTGACTTGTTTAGGTTATCCTTAACCTCATCCCATATAGCTGCTTGTTTTAAAGAAGTTTCTACAATTTCATCAAGCTTCTTTTTATCTTTTATCCCATGTGTCCTAGGCCCATATGCTATATTATCATAAATGGACTTAGGAAAGCAATTGGGTCTTTGAAAAACCATTCCAATTCTTTTTCTTAAATTATAAACATCTGTATTCCTATCATATACTTCCTCGCCCTCAAAAACCATAGACCCGTCAGCTCTAAAGTCTTCAACAAGGTCATTCATTCGATTTATCGACTTTAAAAGGGTTGACTTTCCACATCCCGATGGTCCGATAAAGGCAGTTACTTCTCCTTCTTTTATTTCCATAGATACATTCTTTATCGCTTGAAAGTCTCCATAATAACAACTGAAGTTCTTTATACTTAATTTAGACATCTCCTTGCTCCTTTGCTTCTATTTTATTTTGTATACCGGCAGATATAGCATTTATTATAATAACTACTATCAAAAGCACAACAGCTGTTGCGTAGGCTTGTGGGACAAACATTCCCTCAGCTTGAAGCTGGTACATGTGGATTGCAAGAGTTCTTCCCGACTCGTCTATGCGAGCCAGCCTTGCCATGGTCCCTGCTGTATAAATTATTGCAGCAGTTTCTCCAACTATCCTTCCTATTGATAATATAATACCCGAAAAAATACCCATGGAAGCAGATGGCAAAACAACTGTAAAGACAGTCCTTAACTTCCTAGCCCCCAAGCCATAAGCCGCCTCCCTTAATAGGTTCGGAACTGCTATTAAAGCTTCTTCCGAAGCTCTAATAATCAAAGGTAGGCACATTATAGACATGGTAAGCGTTCCCGATAATATACTCATGCCATACTCTAAAAAATACCTAAAGAATAGCATACCAAAAAGTCCATATATTATTGAAGGTATTCCTTGAAGGGTTTCTGTAAACACCCTCACCACTTTAACAAACTTATTTCCCGGTCTTGCATATTCACATGTATAAATTGCTGTCATAACACCTACCGGTACGCATATAAAAAGTGTTAATAAAATCATATGAAGTGTGTTTATTATTGCCGGCATCATAGACTGGTTTTCAGTTGTGTGTTCCCAAGCAAAAAGTTCCGGTTTTAAGTTTGGAAGTCCTTTAATAAGGACATGGCCAACAACTAATAAAAGCATAGCTATTGTAAATATTATTGAAAAATAAACAAGCCCCTTTAAAAGTAAGTCTGTAGACCTCTTTTTTCCTGTTGCCTTTGGCACTGACATCCTCATCTTACTTCACTCCTTGATTTTAATATATTAAAGATAGTGTTCAAAATCAAAATAAATACAAAAAGAACTGCACCCGTAGCAATTAATGACATCTCATGCAAACCTTCTGCATAGTTCATCTCCATTATTATGTTGGTTGTAAGTGTCCTTACGCCGGATGTTAAGGATTCCGGCAGAAGAGGCTGGTTTCCTGCAACCATCTTTACTGCCATTGTTTCCCCTATCGCCCTGCCAATCCCCATAATACCTGCAGAAAGGACTCCTGAATTAGCCGCCGGTAAAACTACAGTGAATACCGCCCTCTCATGGGAAGCTCCTAGGGCAACTGCCCCGTGATAATATTCCTCCAGTACAGCCTGTAAAGCTGCCATGGACAAGGAAATGACCGTAGGTAGAATCATTATGGCCAGCAATATTATAACAGCCAACATGCTTGTCCCGTATCCACCAAAATTATCCCTAATTCCCGGAACTATAACATATAGGGCCCATAGACCATAAACTACCGAAGGAATACCTGCCAAAAGGTTAATCCCTGCCTGTAATCCATTATAGATTTTCTTCGGGCAATAGAATGACATAAAAATTGCAGCTAATATCCCTATTGGCACCCCAAGTAAAACTGCCCCTAGAGTAACATAAATTGACCCAATAATCATTGGGTAAATTCCAAACTCAGGCGTGGCTGCCGTTGGTTTCCAATTTCTGCCGGTAATAAATTCCTTCAAGCCGATTTCATTAATGGCAGGTATCGCATTGGAAAATATAAACCAACATATTGTAATAACTGCAAGGATAGAAGCTGTTGTTGCTATGGCAAAAATCCCCTTAAAAATTGTATCTCTAAAATTAAGTATTTTACTTTTTGAATTCATCTCTTTCTCCCTTAACTTCATTTATTATGTAGATGATTAAGGTGTCAAAAGCTTTAATTATAGTCTTTTTAAGAACGGGCGGTTAATAACCGCCCATACGGAAACCCTTGATTTTTACTTTTGACACTCTTATCATGTAGATATTAATAGTCTTACTTTCTATATTGCCTCATCACAAGTTAAACTTAGCAATCCTGTTTGATTTATTTTCCTACTTCATTCCAATTCCCAATTTCACCAACGAATATTTGCCTTACTTCATCAATTGTTAAATTTGAAACCGGATTTTCCTTATTAACTATTACTGCTATACCATCTTGAGCAATAACTTCACCCTTAACTTCAGCAAGCTCTGTATCTTTAAGTTCCCTTGAAGCCATTCCTATTTCAGCTCCGCCTTCAATTGCTGCCTTAACTCCGGCTGATGAACCATTTTCTTGAATTTCTATAACCACATCCGGTTGAAGGGCATTATAGGCTTCAGCAATCTTAGCCATGACAGGACCAACTGATGTGGAGCCCTCAACAGTAACCTTTCCTGTCAACTTCTCAGTATTGTGATAATTACCTTCACCACTTACTTTAATGTAACCTTCAGCCTCTACCACTTCTTGACCTTCTACAGAATGGATAAAGTTAATAAAGTCTTGTGCCTCTTTAGAAAGCTGACCATCCTTGTAGCAGATATTGAAAGGTCTTGCAATCTTATAAGCACCTGAGTTTACATCTTCTGCTGTCGCTTGCACACCATCAATATCAACAGCCTTGACTGTGTCATTTAATGAGCCAAGAGAAATGTAGCCGATAGCTGCCTTAGCAGTGCTTACGAATGTAATTACCTCATTTGTTCCTTGACTTATTTGAGCTTGGGCAAGTGTATTGTCCACATCATCCTTCATTACACCCGTTATCTCTGTGAAAGCTGTCCTAGTTCCTGAGCCGTCCTCTCTGGAAACTACTAAAATTTGTTCGTCCAAGCCTTCCGCTGGAGCATTTGTTGTTTCTTCTGTCGTTGTTTCTGTTGTTTCTGTTGTTGTTTCTGTTGTTGT
Source organism: Tissierellia bacterium (assembly GCA_012520935.1). GTDB lineage: Bacteria > Bacillota > Clostridia > Tissierellales > Peptoniphilaceae > JAAYNG01. The sequence continues at coordinate 4,668 of JAAYNG010000016.1, forward strand.
TTCTGTTGTTTCCGTTGTAGCATTATCTCCACCACAAGCTGCTAATGTAGCACTTACAAATAATACCGCCAGTAATAAAGCTACTAACCCCTTAATTCTCTTCATTTTAAATTCTTCCTCCTTATATTTGTTTTTCCTTACAAGCTTATGTTATATCTCCAATGTAAAATCAATTAGAGAAGGATTGTAAAGTCTGTGTAAAGTATTTTTTCACTTTAAACCTATGGGAGTTTACCTCTCCCCTAAACACTAAAAAAGCTTCAACTATAGCCTTTTAGATGTAGGAGTGCTTGATAACCGCCCCTACGGATAATATATACTTAATACTTTTGATAGCCATATAATTTTTAGCAATAAAATTATCTATATATGCTTGTTAATATGTTTCTAGGCTGGGTATAATTGACCCGAGGTGAGATTATGAAAAAGATTCTTTTCCTATTACTTGTAATAGGCGGTCTTATATTATTTGTATATTATGGTAAAGATTCAGAAAATGAAATAATAAGAAATAAGGCACAAAATGTATTGAATGACGAAACAGTTGTAAAAATAATTGACGGTTATGAAAAAGTAAATGCTGAAACAAAGGAATACGAGTTATATAGAAAGCTAAGGATGGAGCAAAATAATACAATACAGGAAAGAGACATTCTTAAGGAATATATAGCCTACAAGACATTCTCAAACAAGGCTAAGGAATTAGGCCTTGAGATAAGCCCTGCTGAAATGGCTCTAATCTCTGACCAGGCAAATAATTTTACAGCCTCCATTAAAGATGCAAGCATTAGCTTAAAGCCGGAATCATTAAATATTAACGAAGGTAAAGAACTAATCTCTTCATTAAAAGATGTAAGTGTAAATAATGAACTAGCTAGTAAGTTTGAAGAAAGGCTTAAAAAAGACTTTACCGGTAGCGATTTCACTTCCTATTTAGAAGAACTCAAAGAAAATATGCTCAAAGAATGGCAAAAAAGCTTTCAAGATGGCTGAGTGAATAAGGATTGCTAATGGCTATTAGTATAATAAAACTCGAACAATTATCAACTCATAATTTTCTAACGACAAGCTATATGCAATGTAATAAATCTTACTGGCATCAAGGCTTTCACAGGTCTTATTAGCAATAAGGTCATCATATAGTTCTTCAATGCCTTCTATATCTTTCCCATGCTTTTCCTTAATCCTTATAAGTAAGTCCTCACTTGGTTTTTCATCTTTAAAAAGAATCCTGTACTTCATTATCTCCCTCCTATATTTTATTAATAATACTACCCAAAAACAATGAAGCAGCTTATTTTTTGAAAAAAATAAATTAATTTTTCAATATAATAGTCTTATTGTCTTTTAACCATTATTGTGGTAGTATGTACTTGAATTTTTATATGAGGGTGATATTTTTGAAAGTGATAATAGTTGGGGCCGGAAAGCTTGGACTTAGAATAGCAGAATCTCTTGTCTTTGAAGAGGTTGAACTTACAGTCGTTGACAAAAGTCCAACGCCTTTAAGGTTTTTAAATGAAAATTATGATATATTAACAGTCCACGCAAATGGCTTAGAGTTAAATGTACTGGATGAGCTTAGTATTGAAACCTATGACTTGTTAATTTCAACGACCTTTTCAGACGAAGCAAATGTATTAATTTGTTCACTTGCAAAAAAAATGGGTTGCAAGCAAACTATTGCAAGAATCAGAAATCCTGAACATTTAGAACAAATGGCCTTTATAAAAGAAGAGATGGAAATTGACATGCTTATTAATCCTGATGCTGAAACTGCCAATGTCATTACAAAATATTTAACAAAAAACCTCTCTCTTTACACAGGGGATTTTGCAAAGGGGGAAGTCCAGCTCAACGGCTTTTATATCGGAGACAACCAAGAATTTGTAAACAAAAAGCTTATGGATATACCAGCATTGAAGCCTGTAATAATCGCCTCTATTACACGGGGTCATGAAATCCTTATCCCTCACGGAAAAACAGTTCTTGAAAAAAGTGACCTAATATATGTAATGGGTAAGAAAAAAGATATTGAGGACTTAAAACATAAATTTGAAGAGATGCCATCATCCGGTAAGGTAAAGTCTGCAATGATATTAGGCGGGGGAAAGCTTGGCTATTATCTCGCTAAAGAGTTTGTAAAGGAAAAAATTGATACAATAATTATAGAATCAAATATAGACAGGTGTAGAGAGTTAGCGTCAGACTTTCCGGAAGCCTTAATAATAGAAGGGGACGGGACAGATATTGACCTGCTTGAAGCGGAAAACCTGCAAAATGTAGATGCCTTTATCGCCGCTACAGGCTTAGACGAAATAAATATACTTATGGCACTTGTGGCAAAGCAGCATGGAGTAAACCATTCCATTTCTAAGATTAGCAGGCAAAACTATAACAGGATTGTAGATACCCTAGATGTAGATGCATCTTTTAATCCAACCCATATAACTGCATCTAATATACTAAAAAATATTAGGGGGGGAAGGGTTATCTCCGTTTCATTACTATTGGGAGGAGATGCAGAAGCTACAGAGTTAATTGTCAGTAAAAACTCACCTTTAATTAACAAAGCTTTAAAAGATTTAAACCTACCGGAAGGTCTTATTATTGGTGCAATAATATCCGGCGGAAAGGTTACGGTTCCCGACGGTTTCTCAATTTTAAAGCCCAATGACAGGGTTGTTGTCTTTTCATTAAATGAAGGCTTGGCTGCACTAAAGCTCTTCCTTGGGAGTGGCGAAGGGAAAAAGGGCTTCTTAGAATTTTTCAAGAAACATTGAGGTGAAATATGAACTTTTCTTTAGATAGGAAGGTATTGGGAGCCATACTAATTATCGAAGCTTTGCTCCTCTTAATACCTTGTGGAATTTCTTTTTTCTTAAAAGAAGCTTCCTTTATGCCCTTTTTAATCTCATCATTAATTGCTTTGGTGTCAGGGGTTGTTTTTTATATGCCCAAGGCTAAGTATTCTAAATTTTCCATCAAAGACGGGCTTTTTATAGTAACCTTTGGTTGGATTCTGGTATCTTTAATTGGAGCAGTTCCCCTGTATTTGTCAAACTCTGTAGAAACATACATAGATGCCCTCTTTGAAATTATCTCCGGATTTACTACAACAGGGTCGACAGTAATACCTAATGTAGAAGGGCTTACTAAGGGAATATTGTTTTGGAGGAGCTTTACCCACTGGATAGGCGGAATGGGAATTTTAATATTTACACTCGCCCTGCTTCCTGCCCTTGGACTTGGCTCCTTTCAAATTTTCAGGGCAGAATCGCCCGGACCTGACCCGGGAAAGATTAGCCCCAAGGTTAAAGACACTGCCAAAATTTTATACACAACATACTTTGGTCTGACCTTTATAATGATATTATTCCTATTGTTTGGAGGCATGAGCTTATTTGAGTCTATCCTATATACCTTTGCAACTGTGGGAACCGGCGGCTTTGCAACAAAAAACGCCAGTGTAGGTGCCTATGGCAGTGTATATATCCAAATGGTAATAGGTATTTTTATGGTCCTGTCAGGAATTAATTTTTCCCTACACTTTGCTTTGATTACAGGCAGGTTGGATGAAATAAAAAAGAATACAGAAGTAAGGCTATATTTAAAAATAGTTTTTCTTGCTACATTATTTATAGCCCTCGACATATTTTTTCAATCCCACTATAATTTTGCAAATGCCCTTAGGCATGCCTTTTTCCAAGTATCTTCAATTATGACTACAACGGGTTTTGCTTCGCAGGACTTTGACCTTTGGCCAAGTTTTTCAAAGATAATATTGCTGCTGTTAATGATAATTGGCGGATGTGCCGGTTCTACAGCAGGAGGTATTAAAGTTACAAGGCTTGATACATTCTTTCAGGTTATTAAAAGAGAAATCACCCTTACCTTCCACCCAAATGCCGTAGTCCCTATTAAAAGAGATGGTAAGACAATAGATGACAAGGCTGAAGTTTCTGTAATAGCCTTCTTGGCTGTATACACACTTGCCTTAGTTCTTGGAATACTCCTAATTTCCCTTGACGGTGTATCTGTTGAAACAGCGATAAGTTCTGTCTTTTGTACATTGGGTAATGTAGGTCCGGGACTTGGAGGAGTTGGCCCAACACTCACCTTTCTTGAATATAGCCCATGGGCGAAACTTGTCTTTTGTGTTTTAATGCTGCTTGGTAGGCTTGAAATTTATACTGTAATCGCCCTCTTTGCTCCAAATTCATTGCGAAGGGAAACTAATAAGTTTTAGGATAGTCCATATGAATATTACAAGTGAATTATTTAAATTAAAGGATGCAAATTATAAAAACTTCCAAAGCCAACTTGTCCCCAACATAGAGAAAAATACCATTATCGGAGTAAGGGTGCCGGAGCTTAGGAAGTTTGCCAAAAGTATAGAGGACCCCAAGATTTTTTTAGCTGACCTGCCACATAAGTATTATGATGAGAATATCCTACACGGGATTTTGATTTCAGAAGTTAAAGACTATGGTTATTCCATTGAACTCTTAGATAAATTCCTGCCCTTTGTGGACAACTGGGCTGTATGTGATATAATCTCACCAAAGACTTTTAAGAAAAATAAACCGGCTCTCTTTGAAAAAATTCAAGAATGGGTTTCTTCAAAAGAAACTTATACCTGCAGGTTTGGCATTGGAATGTTAATGAAACACTTCTTAGATGAAGACTTCAAAGAAGAATACCTAGACATACCCGCTTCAATTAAGTCTGACGAGTATTATATCAACATGATGATAGCATGGTTCTTTGCTACAGCCCTTGCTAAACAATGGGAAGCAACCATCCCCTATATTGAAAATAAAAAACTTTCTCCTTGGGTTCATAACAAAACTATACAAAAGGCAAGAGAAAGCTTTAGAATAGCGAAAGAAAGAAAGGAATATCTCTTAAAGCGTTAGCTATTTCAAATCCAAGCATATCTTCAAGCTGTATATCTAAAAAAATAAGGTCGAAATATTCACCCTGCAACAAAGGATTTGATAAACTTGTACCACTATAACACTTAATAATTTCCTTTTCAAAGTCTGAGTTAATTGTTTTTTGCTTAATTTTGTCTGAAAAAAATTCATTTAAGAGCCTTTCTATTTCTGAACATGTTTCCTTGTTATCATCGCAAATACAAATTCTCATTTATTCACCCCTCCTTAAATACTAATCGTAATATATTTGACTTTTCTTCACATTTGTTTTTTTGAAGTTATAGATAACTTCACAGGCTTTTAATCCAATAAAAATTAAAAAACAATTGACATTGTTCTTATAAAATGGTAGAATATATCGGTGTAGAAATGGATTATGTGAAATACATAGTCTATTTTTAAGTTTAAAAAGGAGGTGAAAGAATGCCTACGATCAATCAATTGATCAGAAAGGGAAGAAAGAAAGTTGTTTATAAGTCAAAGTCTCCGGCTCTTGGTGTAAATTATAACTCTTTAAGAAATAAAGAAACTCACTCAAACTCTCCACAAAAAAGAGGCGTGTGTGTATCTGTTAGAACTGTAACACCTAAGAAACCTAACTCAGCTCTAAGAAAAGTAGCAAGGGTAAGGCTTACAAATGGACAAGAAGTTTTGGCTTATATTCCGGGGATTGGACATAATCTCCAAGAACATAGTGTTGTCTTGATCAGAGGAGGAAGGGTAAGAGACCTTCCAGGTGTTAGATATCACATCGTAAGAGGAACGCTTGACGCGGCTGGTGTTGATAAGAGAGCACAATCAAGATCAAAATACGGTACTAAGAGACCAAAGAAATAGCGAAATGCGGGATTATCCCTTAATATACAGCATTTGGCGCCAAAGCGGAAGCTTAGTACCGGTGAATATCTGGAATTGTTAGGAGGGAAGAGTAAGTGCCAAGAAAAGGACATGTTCCTAAAAGAAAGGTTATGCCTGACCCGATGTACAACGACACAGTTGTTACAAAGTTAATCAACGGCATAATGCTTGACGGAAAGAAAGGTATCGCACAAAATATTGTCTATGATGCCTTTGACTATATCAAGGAAAAAACAGACGAAGACCCACTAGAAGTATTCGTCAAAGCAATGAACAATATCATGCCGGTCTTAGAAGTTAAAGCTAGAAGAATCGGTGGTTCTACCTACCAAGTACCAATGGAAGTTAGACCTGAAAGAAGAGAAACTTTAGGCTTAAGATGGTTAGTCGCATATTCTAGAGCTAGAGGCGAAAAAACCATGAGAGAAAGACTTGCAAAGGAAATTATGGACGCAGCGAACGGTTTAGGTTCAAGCGTTAAGAAAAGAGAAGAAACTCATAGAATGGCTGAAGCAAATAAGGCATTCGCACACTATCGTTACTAGAGCCAAAGGAGGAATAACGTGCCAAGAGAAATTTCATTAAATAATACAAGAAATATCGGCATAATGGCTCATATCGATGCAGGTAAGACTACAACCACCGAGAGAATCCTATTCTATACAGGTAAAATCCATAAAGTAGGAGAAACTCATGAAGGTGGAGCACAAATGGACTGGATGGCTCAAGAACAGGAAAGAGGAATTACGATTACTTCAGCAGCAACTACCTGTTATTGGAAAAATAATCGTATAAACATAATTGATACGCCGGGACACGTTGACTTTACAGTTGAGGTTGAAAGATCTCTAAGAGTCTTAGATGGAACAGTTGCTCTATTCTGTGCTAAGGGTGGGGTAGAACCACAATCAGAGACAGTTTGGAGACAGGCTGATAAATATAAGGTCCCAAGGCTTGCATTTATTAACAAAATGGATATCATGGGCGCTGATTTTTATAGGGTAGTCGGTATGATAGAAAATCGCTTAAAGGCAAATCCAGTGCCAATCCAATTACCTATAGGGAAGGAAGATACTTTTGTAGGAATAATAGACCTGGTCAGAATGGAAGCAGAAATTTACAAGGATGACCTAGGCCAAGAGATTGAAGTAACAGAAATCCCAGATGATATGAAGGATTTAGCCGAAGAATATAGAGAAAAACTTCTAGAAGCAGTCTCAGAATTCAATGACCATTTGATGGAAGACTATCTGGAAGGTAGGGAAATAAAAGAAGAAGATTTAAAAGAGACAATCAGAAAGGCAACTATTGCAAACTCAATGATACCTGTTTTATGCGGTTCATCCTATAAAATGAAGGGAGTTCAATTCCTACTGGATGCTATCATTGATTATATGCCTTCGCCTGTAGATGTGCCAGCTATCCATGGTATAGATTTAAAGACAGAAGAAGACATAGCAAGAGAATCATCAGATGATGAACCATTCTCTGCCCTAGCCTTTAAGATTGTAACTGATCCTTTCGTTGGAAAACTTGCATACTTTAGAGTGTATTCAGGTTCCTTGAAGTCCGGTTCATATGTAATGAACTCCTCTAAAGGAAAAAGAGAAAGAATTGGTAGAATTCTACTAATGCATGCCAACAAGAGGGTTGAATTGGATGAAGTATTCGCAGGGGATATAGCTGCTGCAGTTGGCTTAAAAGATACAACTACAGGCGACACATTATGCGATGAGAAAGAGCCAATAATACTTGAAAAGATGGAATTCCCAGAGCCAGTTATCAGGGTTGCAATTGAGCCTAAGACAAAAGCTTCGCAAGATAAAATGGCTGTTGCCCTACAAAAACTTGCTGAAGAAGACCCTACTTTCAAAACATATACAGACGAAGAAACCGGTCAAACTATTATTGCAGGAATGGGAGAACTGCACCTTGAAATAATCGTCGATAGACTTTTAAGAGAATTCAAGGTTGAAGCCAATGTAGGTAGCCCACAAGTTGCCTTCAGAGAGTCAATTACCAAATTTGCAGAAGGTGAAGGAAAGTTTGTTCGTCAATCAGGTGGACATGGTCAATACGGTCATGTTAAAATCAAGGTTGAGCCTCTTGAAGATGGTAGCTACGAATTTGAAAATGCAATCGTCGGTGGTGTAATACCTAGAGAATACTTCAATGCTATCGAAGCTGGTATTGAAGAAGCTCTACAATCAGGACTTATTGGTGGATATCCGGTATTGGGTGTCAAGGTAACATTATATGATGGTTCATATCATGATGTTGACTCATCAGAAATGTCCTTCAAGATTGCAGCTTCTATGGCTATAAAGGATGCACTTTCTAAGGCAGGTGCTGCATTGCTGGAACCTATTATGAAAGTTGAGGTAATAGTACCTGAAGAATATATGGGCGATGTAATCGGCGATATTAACTCAAGAAGAGGAAGAATTGAAGGTATGGAACTGGTGCAAGGAGCACAACAAATCCACGCCTATGTACCACTAGCTGAAATGTTCGGCTATGCAACTGACCTTCGTTCTAATTCACAAGGTAGGGGTGTATATTCAATGGAGTTTGATAGTTATGCCCAAGTACCAAAAAGTATATTAGAAAAATTAACAAATAAAGAATAAAAAATAGGGAGGAAACAAAATGGCTAAAGCTACTTTTGAAAGAAACAAACCACATGTAAACATCGGAACAATAGGACACGTTGACCACGGTAAGACTACTTTAACTGCAGCAATCACAATGTGCCTACATGAAAACTATGGAACTGGTGAATTCGTTGACTATGCTCATATCGACAAGGCACCGGAAGAAAGAGAAAGAGGAATCACTATTTCAACTACACATGTTGAATATGAAACTCCAAACAGACACTATGCTCACGTAGACTGCCCAGGCCACGCTGACTATGTTAAAAACATGATAACAGGTGCTGCACAAATGGACGGAGCTATCATCGTAGTATCAGCTGCTGACGGAGCAATGCCTCAAACTAGAGAGCATATCCTTCTTTCTAAGCAAGTTGGTGTACCAAGGATCGTTGTATTCCTTAACAAGGAAGACCAAGTAGACGACCCTGAACTAATTGAATTAGTTGAAATGGAAGTTAGAGAATTACTTGCTGAGTACGACTTTGACGAAAACTGCCCAATTGTTGTTGGGTCAGCTTTAAAAGCACTGGAAGATCCTAAGGGACCATGGGGACAAAAAATTCTTAAGCTTATGGAAGAAGTAGACAAATACATTCCTGAGCCAGTAAGAGAAATTGACAAACCTTTCCTAATGCCAGTTGAAGACATCTTCACAATCACCGGTAGAGGAACTGTTGCAACCGGTAGGGTTGAAACTGGTCAATTAAAGACTGGCGACGAAGTTGAAATCGTTGGTTTAACTGACGAAATCAGAAAAGTTGTTGTTACCGGTGTTGAAATGTTCAAGAAAATGCTTGACTTCGCACAAGCTGGTGACAATGTTGGTCTACTTCTTAGAGGTGTTCAAAGAGACGAAATCGAAAGAGGGCAAGTTCTTGCTAAACCTGGCTCAATTAAACCTCATACAAAGTTTGAAGCTCAAGTATACGTTCTAAGCAAAGAAGAGGGTGGTAGACATACTCCATTCTTCAACGGATACAGACCACAATTCTATTTCAGAACTACTGATGTAACTGGAGATATCCAATTACCAGAAGGTACAGAAATGGTTATGCCTGGCGACCACGCTACTTTCACAATTACACTAATCACTCCAATCGCAATGGAAGAAGGACTAAAGTTTGCGATCAGAGAAGGTGGAAGAACAGTAGGAGCAGGTACAGTATCTAAGATTATAGAATAATTAAATTTTTTTAAAGGACTTAAAGTTTGACTTTAGGTCCTTTATATTTTTACAAGAGCTTACACATAAAATTGGTTCTTTGTCAAGTATAGGGGGATAAATTTTTTTAAAACCACTAATTTATCCACAATCTAGGTATTTTTTAATACCTATCTGTATATGTTAATTTAATTGTATTTTAAGAGGTTTTAGGGTATA
>JAAYNG010000103.1 GCA_012520935.1 Tissierellia bacterium
AGCAAGGTGCATGGTCTCTGAAAGATGCTGGATATGCAACAGATCCAGAATATGCATTAAAACTTATGAAATTGATAGATAGTTATAATTTAGATGAATTAGATAAGGTAGGTATTTAATATCCCTGCTTTATTTAGTTATGACAAGTTTATAAGATGACAAAATCCACCAAATAAAACCATAAATTTTTGTGAACTATACACAAAGGACTTTTTATATACAATATAGAATAATTAAATGTTAAGTATGTTGTATAATCTTCTTGTAAATCTTGGATAAATGGTAAAAAATGTCAGAATTAATAAAATAGGGGGGTGCTTGTTATTACTTCAAATAAGATCAATAAATCTTTAATATTGTCAATTGTTTTAATTTTTATTATAAATATTATTATATTCATGATATTTCCTAATAGCCAATTAGAATTGGTTATCCTATTATCTATTTCGAATATAATAATAGTTACTGCTATCTATATACATCAAGATAGAAGTATAAGAAAGGCCACAGAGAAATTAAGACTATGGTTAGATAATTATGCTAAAGGTAATTATATTTATTATGATGAGGACGATTTACAATTAAAACAATTTAATCAATTAAGAGACCAAGTTATCAAAGTAGGAGAGGAAATGATGTCTTGGCTATATGAAATACTGGGTTCTCAGGTAAATTTAAAAGAGGTTTCAAGCAATCTAAATCAATATTCAAATAAGGCTCTAGAGAGCATAGAGGATTTAGACTCCTCAGTAGATGGTATAATGTCTGAAATAGCTAGAATTTCTTCATCATCATTAGATAATGCAGCTCTTTCTGAAGAACTTTTAAGTTCTAATGTTCAGATTTCATCAAATACTGAAGAATTTGGGAAAAAGGCAGCAAACTATAGGGATACTATTGAGAGAGATTATAAAAACATAATTAATGTACTTGACGAGGTAGTAGAAATAGAAAAGCTGACATCCGCTGTTTCCAATAATTTATTAGAATTAGATAAATACATGGGAACTATATTATCTATGAATGAGATAATATCAGGGATTTCTGAACAAACTAATTTATTATCATTAAATGCATCTATTGAGGCTGCAAGGGCTGGAGAGGCAGGTAAAGGTTTTGGTGTTGTTGCTGGGGAAATAAAGAAATTGGCAGAAGAAAGTGCTTCAGCTTCCTCAGGAATAAAAAATGAAATCACTGAAATTGAAAGAAGCATAAAGAATCTAATATCTGACACAGAGGCTAGTATTGCAAAAACAAATGAGATTAAAGATATTAATGAAGAAGCAAATCAGAGCCTTAATGGTATTCGAGATATAATTGATGAAATATTTAATTATATTAAATATATTGCTGAAAACGTTGACCAACAAACTCAAGCTACAGAGGTTTTAGCAACAAATATGGAAGGGGTAGCTGGATTTGTGTCAGAAATAGACGATACAATGGGGAATTTCCAAAGTAATTTTACTATGCAAATAGATATAGAAAAAAACAACTTAAGTTCATCCAATGAGATTAAAGATATTTCAGCTAATTTAAATAAATTTACCCAACAATTTGAGAAAATGATTGATGATTATTTGCTAGATGCATGTGATGCAATTGCAGATAATATACATAAAAATGGTTTGGTAGAGGAAGATGTAAAACAACTGATTGAAAAGATGAATATTTCAGAAATATATATTACTGATAAGAATGGAAAAACAGTGTGCTCAAATAACCCAGAAGGAATTGGATTTACTTTTACTGATGATGTTAATTCACAAGCATATGAATTCTATAAGATATTGGATAATCCAGAATCTAGGGTATGTCAAGAATTAATGTTTAGAGATATTGACGGTAAATGTTATAAATTTGTTGGAGTATCTAGAAAAGATCAAAAAGGAATTATACAATTAGGCTTTGATCTGAAGGATATAACCAAAATAAAATTAACAAACAAAAAATTATAATTAGAAAAAGTAGGGATTTATTAATATCCCTACTTTTTTAAATGTCTTACTTATTTAATTTTAACCACTCAATAGCAGTATTAGCATAGACTGCAGAACCTATATAAAAAACATCTTCACAGAAATCAACCTTAGGGTGATGTTGTGGATAAGGGAATCCTTGTTCAGGAGATCCTCCACCTAAAGCCATCATAAGCGCTGGCACCTTTTCACTAACATAACCAAAGTCTTCTGA
>JAAYNG010000017.1 GCA_012520935.1 Tissierellia bacterium
ATGATGAGATAGCTAAAGGAGAAGAAGGAAGGCTTACATTTAAGATGAACTCTCTTACAGATTTGGACTTTATAAAGAAATTTGTGGAAGCTTCAAGGGCAGGTGTTAAGATAACCCTAATTATAAGAGGGATTTCCTGCATGCTACCGGACCTTGCTGATACAAAAAATATAGAGATTAGGAGTATTGTAGGGAGGTTTTTGGAACATCCGAGGATATACTTGTTTGGCAGGGGGGAAGATGTGAAGATTTATATTTCCTCTGCTGACCTTATGACAAGGAATACGGACAGGAGGGTGGAGGTTGCTGCCCCGATTTATAATGAAAATTTAAAGAAGGAAATCGAGGACTACTTGGATATCCAGCTTAAGGACAATGTCAAGGGTAGAAGGATGAACAATAAGGGTGAGTATGAGTTGATTGAGGACGGAAAGGAGCCGTTAAACTCACAGGAATACTTTATCACACTTAGTAATGAGAGAAGGGTTGAAAAAATAAAGGACAAGGAAAAAGAAAAGGAAGAAAGGGCAGAAAAGATACACTCTAAAGAGGGAAAGACTTTCTTTCAAAGGTTGAGAAACTTATTTAAAAATTGATTAAGCATTACTCACAATCATACTTCATAAACTTCGGATGGCAGGTCTTGTTTAATTGTGAACAAGTTTTGCAGCTGAAAATGTCCGGCACATCTTCCAAGTCTAAATAATAAAAACCATACTTTCTAAAAAATTCCGGGACCTTGGCAGTTATATAGATGCTTGATGCTCCCATTTTTTTTAATTCTTCCATACTGACTTTAAACAACAATTCGCCCAAGTCTTTCCCCCTGTGTTCCTTATAAACAGCCAGGTCATTGAGGACATAGTGTCCCTCCTTGACGGCAAGGGCAGACCCTCCTATTAAACATCCATCAGCTTTTTTCAAAGAAAAACCTTTAACAAAGCCTCCAACTTTTTCTTCTGTTTCATCTAAATAAAATTCAAGCCCTGATGAAACAAATAAGTCTTCAAACTGGAGGTAGTCCTTAGTTTCATATAAATTATATCTTTCCCCATCAAGGTTAAATGATTCAATTAGCAGGTCATTTTTCATGGTTTAGCCCCCCTTCTATACAGTATAATTATATTGTAAGTTTTTAATAAATACAATAAGAAGTATGAAATAAATAGGGGGTTTAGAGAAATATTTGAGAATCTTTATGGCTCTGGAAATATGATATAATTATGACGAAAAAGGAACTGGTCCAAGGTTAATTAAGCCTATTCTTTAAAAGCAAACCGGAAATTCTATTGTTGTGAGTGAGCTTGAAGCAATAGTTGATTATTTATATTTTTCTATTAAAATCTAGTTAAAAATGGTATAATTGTGTCAAAATCTAAAAAGATTAAATCGAATAAAGCTATTTAAAAAAGCAAAGGTGATATAATGGATAATCGAGGAGAAATTGTTATGTATAACACTGAAGATGGACTGACTAAAATAAATGTTAATTTGCAAAATGAAACTGTATGGTTATCTTTAGAGCAGATATCTGAACTTTTTCAAAGGGATAAATCTACGATTTCAAGACATATAAAAAACATAAACCCTGCTCCCATTATTTCACCTCGTTAAAATCAAACTTGTCTGTTTATATTAGTTAATATTATACCATTAAGAGGCAAGTTATCCAAGTCTTCAATGGAAACCTCCTCCAGTTCATCGTAATCGGATATTCGTTTTTGCCTGCGGATTTCGTTGTAACATTCATTAATCAGTATACGGGTCATCCATGTATCAAAATACTTCTCTTCTCTAAGTTTTTTATGGTTGCATAAGGCCTTGTAAATGGCTTCGTCTAAAACATCTAAGGATTGGGAGCGACTTCCCATGTAGCCCATAGCTGTCTTATATAGTTTTCCCTTTATCGACTCAATCATATTTGCGAATTCTTCGTTGGTCAATTACCCCCACCTCCCCTTCATATATTAGACGGATTAAAAGTGATTTTTTATTTAGAATCTTGAAAAATATTTTTTTAAGACTTTATGACAAAAAACTAGGGAGGAACATCTCCTCCCAAATAAGTTTAAAATACAAGTCTATTCTCCCAACAACACCCCCCTCCATTTTTGTAGTTCTAATCTTTCCTGTTCATTCAAGACAGGGAACTTAGGGTCCATGTCCTTTAGTAATTCCACCATGATTTCTGAAATTACATACCTTTGGAACCATTTTCTATCTGAAGGGATAACATACCAAGGGGCATAATCGGTGGAAGTGTTGTTAAGCATATCCTCATAGGCTTCTTCATAGTCGTCCCAGTGCTTCCTGTTCTCCATGTCGGCAGTTTCAAACTTCCAATTCTTGGAAGGCATTTCAATCCTTTCAAGTAGGTTTTCTTTTTGCTTATCTTTGGACAGGTGCAGGAAGAACTTAACTATCCTAAAGCCATTTTCTGAAAGGTATCTCTCAAAGTCGTTAATTTGCCTAAACCTCTTTTTATAGAAGTCCTTTTCTTTCATGTAATCAGGAACATTGTAGGTTTCCATTAAGTTTAAAACCCTTGGAGCCAGGACATCTTCATAGTGGGACCTGTTGAAGATTCCGATAGTTCCCCTTTCAGGAAGGTTTCTTACAATCCTCCACAGGTAGTCGTGCTTCAGTTCAGTCTTATTTGGTGACTTGAAGGAGGCAATCTTTACCCCTTGCGGGTTAAAAGCTTCCATAACATTGGTGATGACCCCGTCCTTCCCTGCTGTGTCCGTAGCTTGAATTACAATAAGGACACCTTCCCTTCCGTCAGCATATAACTTTTCTTGGAATTCAGCCATAAGTTCAAGGTTCTTAGGCATAAGTTCATTTTTGACCTCATCCTTTTCAAGCCTTCCATTATAAGATGTATCATAGTCCTTAAGTTTAATTTTCCCCTTCACTAGGTAGTCTTTCGTATCCATAAATCATCAACTCCTTTTCAAATATTTTACCACAGATAAACAATATCTAAAAGGAGTATTTTAATTTTGGATTACTTAAATTTTAGATAACACTCATATTACAAAATTAAATTTCACTTGATAATTGAATCTTTTTGTAGTATTATGATTTGAGACTTGATAGAAGAGGTGTTATAGTGAAAAAATTTGTAGCTGCTTTTTTATTATCGATGGTGGTCTTATCGATATTTTATGTTGCTTTTGGAGAGAAACTTTTAAATAAAAACAAACCCATTGTGCCTAATGTTGAAGTGGATGTAGGGGGCGAGGATGACTTTGTTGAAACAGAGGGCAATAAGATAGAACAAAAGCACCCGGATGAAATTCTTTTTGCAGTTTTCGGAGTGGATGGAAATGGCGTTAAAAGGGAAAGAGGTTTAAGGTCTGATGTAATTATAGTCACGAAGGTTAATTTTGAAACCGGAAAAGTGGACATATTACAGATAAACAGGGACAGCAGGGTTCCTGTAAAGGGCAAGTATGACAAGATTAATGCTGCCCATTCTTATGGTGGGCCAAAACTTGCTATGGAAACTTTGAGAGATTATTTAGGCATTGATATAGACTATTATGTAAAGGTTGACTTCAAGGGGATTATGGATATAGTAGATGCTGTTGATGGGGTTGAATTTGATGTGCCTGTGAAGATGAGGTACAATGACCCAACGGCTAAGCCGCCATTAAATATTAAACTGGACCCGGGAGTACAGGTCTTGAATGGGAAAAATTCCCATGACCTGTTGAGGTTTAGGCACAACAATGGGACAGACTATTATCCCGGAGGTTTTAGCAGGGAAAAGGTCCAACTGGATTGGATTAAGGCCTTTGCAAAAACTGTTATGCAACCAAGAAACATTTTGAAACTGCCAAGAATAATTGAAACAACCTATAATTCTGTGGATACTAACTTTCCTTTGAGCTTTGTACTTTCACTGGCAGGGTCTGTCAAAAAAATAGATGTTGAAAACATGAGAATGGAATCCTTGCCGGGCGAAGGTTATAAGAAGTATGGAGGATGGTACTTTTTCCCGGATGAAGCTCAAAAAGAAATCTTAGTTAAAGAAATGTTCGGAGATTACTTGATAAAATAGTTAGGAGGCATTAATGAGAGAAGAAAGAAAACTTGCTCATATTGAAAACTATTTAAAGACCTGTTATGCAGGGAACACGCTTTTAAGCGATATCTTCATTGAACATGACCCCTTGCCGGACTTGGGAATTGATGATATTAATACTTCGGTAAACCTTACAAGTGGAAGACTGGAATTTCCATTGTTAATTAATGCCATGACCGGCGGGACGGATATGGCTGTTAACATCAATGAGGACTTGGCTAAGCTTGCAAAGAAGTACGGTATAGCCATGGCTGTCGGCTCACAGGCTATTGCAATAATGGATAAAAAAGATGCGGAATCCTTTAAAATCGTAAGGGAAGTTATGGGTAGTGAGGGGAATATCCTTGCCAATATGTCAGCTCTGGCTTCTGTTGAGGATGTACAAGCAGCGATAGACATGATAGATGCAAACGGGGTCCAACTCCACCTAAACCCTGCCCAAGAACTGGTAATGGAAGAGGGGGACAGGGACTTTAAAGGTGTCTGTGCAAATATAGAAAAGATAATGAAAGAGGTAAGTGCTCCTGTCATAGTAAAAGAGGTAGGTTTTGGCTTTGGAGAAAGCAGCATAAAGAAACTCATAAAGCTTGGTGTTTCAGACATAGACATTGGCGGTGCCGGTGGGACCAACTTTATTGAGATTGAAGACTTAAGGATGGGCAAGTACGACTATTCTGACCTTTACTGCTGGGGGAACCCTACTGCCTACTCCATAATAAAGGCTAGAGACTTGAGCAAGGACTTATTTATTATAGGTAGTGGTGGAATTAGGACCAGCGGAGAGGCAATCAGGGCAATGGTTATAGGGTCTAATATAGTTGCCATGTCAGGTGAAATTCTTTCCTACTTGATGCATGGCGGTTATGAAAGTGCGGACCTCTTCCTAGAACAGTTTATGTATAAGTTTAAAGTGTTAATGCTCCTTACCGGCTCGAGGAACATTGATGAACTAAGAAGTCTACCGCATAAGATTACAGGCAGGTTAAAGGATTTGTTAAATGAATAGGTTGATTGGTAAAGAGGTCTTTTACTTTGAATCCTTAGATTCTACTAATGAATATATGTTAAATAAGGCAGGAACTCTTGACGAGGGTTCCTGTGTTTTTTGTGACTTTCAGACAAAAGGCAGGGGGCGGCAGGGAAGGGACTGGCTTTCTTTGAGTGGGAAGGGGCTTTATTTTTCTTTTCTCTTGAAGCCTAGCATTTCTTTGGAGGAAATTCCTAAACTAACCATAGCTGTGGGGGTTGGAATTTCAAAAGCCCTCGACAGTCTTGGGATTAATACAATGATTAAGTGGCCGAATGATATCTATTTAAATGGTAAAAAGCTTTCAGGAATCCTATCTGAATTGAAAATCCTAGATGGTGAAGCTAATGTTGTTGTGGGTGTTGGACTTAATATTGCCCATGATAGGTCAGACTTTCCTGATGATATTTCTAATAAGGCGACATCATTATTAATAGAAACTGGAGAAAACTTTAATAAGGGTAATTTATTAGATATCCTATTGGATTTTATCGACAGGGAGTATACTTATTTCTTGACTAAAGGTGTTGATTTTGACTACTTAAGTAAAAAAGACTTCTTATTTGGTAAAAAGGCCAGATATTTGGGTAAAGATGTTATCATAAGGGGGATTAGCAAGGACTGCTCCTTATTGATTGAAGATGATAGGGGGGTCCGTGGGATAGAAGGAGGGGAGATAGAGTTTTGAGAAGGTTTTTTTATATTGCTCTAATAGTATTGCTTTTCTCAACAAGTTCTCTTGCAGAAAGTCATTGGGCACTTGTGATTGGCAACTCTGACTATGTAGACAACAAGCTACTGGAAGGCTCTAATAGAGATATTTTAAAGATGGAATTAATGTTGCTGCAGTCAGGTTTTGACTATTCCATAGACAAGAGGGAAAACCTAACAAAGAAAGAGATGATTGCTGCCATAGAAGAAGCCTTTTCCCAATCAAGGGATGGGGATGTTAACTGGCTCCACTTCAGCGGACATGGGACATATAGCAAGAAAAAGAAGGAATCCTACATTATAGGGGTGGACATGAGCCTTCTTAGTGCAGGTGAATTAAAGGAAGTTGTTGATAGGATTCCAGGTAAATTTATTATCACCCTAGACTCATGTAACTCTGCCGGCTTTATTGAGGGTTCCATACCAAGGAGCTTGCCTGCTGAAGAGAATTTGACAAGAAGCTTTCTTAATGAAGAAGCCTTGTCGGTAGATAATATTGGGGATGAAGATTTACAAAGACACCTGATTGAGGAAGAGGATTCATATAATAAGCTTGTTGTAGAGGAAGGTTTGTCGATGAATTCTAGTTTAGAAGAGGACCTGTTTGGCAGCTTTTTTATTGAGGCTTTTTTAAACAGGCGGGCAAGGTCTATTGGTGGAGAAAGGTTTTTCATAATAACTTCTTCCAGTTATGATGAACTTTCATATGAGATAAACTATAAGGACGGCTGGGGTCCTGGAGGGGAAACTACAAGGTCGATTGTGGAAGGTAATGGATATGGAGGTGAATTCCTGGCAGACAGGGACTTTAATGGTTCAGTTGACTTTAGCGAGCTCGCCACATATGTTAGAGATGATGTTGACAATAGTACAATAAATTTTTATCCGGAGTTTTCAGATTTTATTGTGGGTAAAAAGGGGGGAAGACCTAAGAACTTCAGGTATGAGCTTTCAACTGATAAGGAATGGGAGATTCTTTTTAACGCACCTGTTATTCAAGAGGCTATAGAAGAAAAGATTATAATATTTGATTCAAGTGATAAAAAGCTTGCTACTAAGTTTAGATTTAGTGAAGGTGGAAAAAGGGTATTTGTGTCTACAAGTTCCCCTTATAAGCCAGGTTCTTATTATAGGCTTGAGATTATGAAGGGGTTAAAGTCAACAGAGGATATTAAGCCTATGCAAAAGGATGAGATAGTTCATTTTTATACTTTAAAATAGGTATTAAGCCCAGATCCTTTATTTTAAATTCTATTAAGAACTTGAAAACAAGCTAAAGAAAGTGTATAATTATTTGGATAAGAAGAAGGGAGTGTAGAAATGGAAATTTTAGAAGGCATTAGGACTAGGAAGAGTATTAGAAGGTATACCGGTAAGATTGGCTCAGAAGAGATTGATACCTTATTGAGAGCAGGATTTGCAGCCCCTTCAGCCCATAATAAACGACCTTGGGAGTTTTTAGTTATAAGGGACGAAAAAATCATTGACGACATCTGCAAAATCCATAAGTATGCAAGATTTTTAAAGGATGCAGGTACCGGGATACTTGTTCTTGGTGATTCTGACAAGGCGTTTAATAGGGATTTTTTGATTCAAGACTGCTCAGCAGCCCTGCAAAATATCCTTTTAGCTGCCCATGGGATGGACCTTGGGGCAACTTGGTGCGGGGTTTATGGTGGTGGAGATGAGATATATAATGGTTTTGTTGACTACTTCCGCCTTCCAGCAAATATAATTCCTGTCGGGCTTATAGTTGTTGGGAAAAAAGAAATTAGAGAAATGACTGAGAGGAATAGGTATGATGAAGATAAGATACATTTTGACAGGTGGTAATATGAAAAAGCTACTTGTTTTATTGCTGGCAGTAGTCCTTCTTGCCGGCTGTGGAGAAAAGCCGGTTGAAACTGAAGAAACAAGTGATACCGGTATTATGGTTGAGGATACAGAAACCACAACAGAAGAGACAGAGGAGCAAAATACATTAGCTGAAGAACAAATAAAAGATTTACAGGAAGAGGAGAAAAAAGAATTGGAAATGTTAAAGATGCCTGAAAAGGGCGAAGAGATTGCTGTAATGACAACTAATCTGGGAGTTATGAAGTTTAGGCTATTTGAGGACAAGGCTCCAAAGGCTGTTGAAAACTTCAAAACCCATGCAAAGAATGGATATTATAATGGAATAATCTTCCACAGGGTTATAGATGGATTTATGATTCAAGGGGGGGACCCCTTGGGCGAAGGCTATGGCGGAGAGAGTATTTACGGAGAACCCTTTGAAGATGAATTTGACATGTTTTATAGGAATGTAGGCGGTGCCTTGTCTATGGCAAATGCCGGTCCAAATACTAACGGAAGCCAATTTTTCATAGTTCAAAGGACAGAAATGCCTGAAAACCTAATAGACCAAATGAAGGCTTTTGGACTTGAGGGTGGCTATCCGGAAAATGTAATAGATGCCTATGCAAAACTGGGAGGGCAACCTCACTTAGACTTTAAGCACACAGTCTTTGGTTATTGCTTTGAAGGTCAGGATGTTGTTGACAAGATAGCAAAAGTTGAAAAGGATGAGAAAGATAAACCTTTGGAACCGGTCACAATTGAAAAGCTTGAAATAGTGAAATACGAATAATGTATACTGATTTAGAACCTAGAACAAAATTAACTAAAAACTTTACAGAGGGGGAATGCTTTGCCTTTTGGGAAGACTCCTTCATATTTGATAAGGAAGGGTCTATTCCTCAAGCCCGTGTGTTTCTGAACTATTTTCAAGAGGATGACTTCTATCCTCTTGGTTTTTTTAAAGGTCAAGAGAAGTCTTTACTTGTTTTGGAAAAGCCTTTGGAGTTAGAAGGTATGGAATTTATAAAACTTCGAGACTACTCCAGAAGGGTTGATGCAGAAACTTTTAAAATTGCAGGCAGGGCATTTTTGAAGTCCCAATATTTTAGAGAGCACAAGTTCTGTGGCATGTGTGGTAACAAAATGGAATACCAGGCTGTCTATAACACATACGCACTTAAGTGCAATAATTGTGGAAACATTGCATGGAATAGGGTTTCAAATGCAATAATTGTAGCCGTGAGGAAGGGGGATAAGCTCCTTATGGCCCACAATCGAAACTATGGAAAGAACAAGTACAGCATACTTGCAGGCTTTGTAGAGTACGGTGAAAGTGCAGAGGAAGCCGTAAGGCGAGAGGTCTTTGAAGAGGTTGGCATCAAGGTTAAGAATATCAAATACTTTTCATCTCAGGCCTGGCCATTTCCTAACTCATATATGCTGGGCTTTACAGCCGAATATGAATCAGGAGAAATTACACCGGATGGTGAAGAAATTATAGATGCCTCTTGGTTTACAAAGGAAGAGGTAAAAGACTTATTAAATCCTTCAATCAGTATTTCAGCAAGGCTGGTTGAGAATTTTTTGGAGAGTTAAAAAAATAGTTTTTGGACGGATATTATCCGTCCTTTTTTGATGGATGTATAAACAATACTAATGACAAATTATTTTTTGGCAACCGGACCTTTTTTATTGTATAATATTAGTGGATTAAAATAATATTGTAGGAGGAAGGTAGAAAGATGGATAAATTTACGATAAGGGAAGCTACTAGGGAAGATGCTAAATTGATTTATGACTTCATTATTGGTTTGGCTAGGTATGAAAAGATGGAAGAATTAGTTGTTACTAATCCACAAATGTTGGAAAAGTCTATTTTTGATGAGGGTTATGCTAAGGTTATCATAGGCGAGGAGGCTGGAGTCCCTGTCGGATTTGCCCTATACTTTTTTAACTTTTCAACCTTTGAGGGGAGGCCGGGCTTATACTTGGAAGATTTATTCATAAGGGAAGAGTATAGGAACAAGGGTTATGGCAAGGCAATGCTTAAAAAGTTAGCCGGTATTGCTGTGAAGAATAATTGCAAGCGTTTTGAATGGTGGTGCTTGGATTGGAATAAGCCGTCCATTGACTTTTATAAGTCGCTAGGTGCTGTGGGAATGGAGGAGTGGACTACCTATAGGATGGACGGAGAAGTCCTTAAGGAATTTGGAACTGGCAAGTAATGAATCAAACCTTTGGAGATTATCCAAAGGTTATTCTTTTGCCTTGGACTTTAATCAGACCTACTAAATCAGATGGTTAGGTTAATGTAAATAAAATATTGTTTGCTTTACTAAAATAATATGCTATAATAACGCTATACTAAAAAAGAAATAAAAAATATCCAAGAAAGGAGGCTAATGTGGTTTTTTTTGATATAAAAAACCATGATATAACTAGATATTAAACAATAAACTTATTAATTAAAAATTTATTAAAAGGAGAGATGTACCTATGTGGGCAAAATTTGAAGCTTTAACTGGTTTTCTGTGGGGAAAACCATTATTAATCGCTATTGTTATTGCTGGCGTTCTTTTTTAAATTCAAGCAAAGTTTTTTCAATTTCGTTATTTTGGTAGAATCATAACCCATCCTTTTAAAAAGGATCCAGAAATTCCTGATAGTGCCCAAAAACTAACACCTTTCCAAGCAGTATCCATAGCCATTGGTGGGTCTGTTGGTGTTTCTAACATTTCCGGTGTAGGTACTGCTATAGCAACTGGTGGTCCAGGGGCTTTATTCTGGTTATGGGTTGCAGCACTATTGGGCATGATTATTAAGATGGTCGAAGTTACATTGGCTGTTTACTATCGCGGTACAGATAAGGATGGCAACCACTTTGGTGGGCCAACATATTATATGGAAAAGGGACTTGGAAAAGAAAAGGGCTTTAAAGGCTGGGCTGTTTTAGCTGTTACTTTTGGTGTAGGTATATTTATTACTTTCTTTATTACACTTCAAAATTACACTGTATCTGAAGCAGTTGCTACAACCTTTGATATTAGTTATTATATTCCTTCAATTTTACTTGTTCTATCTATTTATGCAATTATATTGGGTGGACTTAAGAGAATAGGTACAATTGCAGGTTACTTAATTCCGCTTATGTGTGTATTCTATGTTGGTTGCGTTTTAATAATTTTAGCATTTAATATTGATAAAATTCCAGGGGCTTTTGCATCTATCTTCGCACATGCATTTACACCTCAAGCAGCTACAGGAGCTTTCGCAGGTGCTTCAGTTGCTAAGGCTATGCAATTAGGATTTGCAAGGTCAGTTTATTCAAATGAAGCTGGCTGGGGAACTTCTCCAATGGTTCATGCTACTGCAGAGACAAACCACCCAATTAAGCAAGGTATGTTAGGTGCTTTTGAAGTATTTATGGATACAATGGTTATATGTACAGCTACAGGATTATTAGTTATAGTAACTGGTTTATGGTCAAGTGGATTACAAGGTGCAGACTTAACCCTTACAGCACTTGAAACACATCTAGGATTTTTCTCAAGGATTGTTGTTGCTTTATCATTGTTCTTATTTGGTTTAACAACAGCAACAGGTTGGTACACCTACTATGTAGCTTTACTAAACCATGCCTTCCAGGAAAGCAAGTTAAAAGACATTATTATGAAAGTGTACAAGTGGACAGTACCTCTACCAGGAGCATTTCTTACTTTCTTCACACTAAGTGGAGGAAAAACTCCTGCAGAAATTTGGACAATTGCCGACTTCAGTTCTGTCATACCAACCTTTATAAATGTGGTTGTTATAATTGTCCTAGGTAGGAAGTTTGTGGAATTACTCAACGACTACAAGGCTAGATATTTGGGTATAGGAACTGTAGACCCGAACTTTAAGTTATTCTATGATGATGAACACAGGATGTGATTAAGTGAAAACAAAATTTTATAATGGAAAATTCTATATAGGGGAGGGGCAATTTGCCCATTCTATCCTTATAGAAGACGGGAGAATAATAGGAATTGATGTTGATGATGAAGGAGACTCTAAGGTTGATTTGGAGGGAGCTACTGTTATTCCGGGTTTGAATGACTCTCACCTCCACTTGGTTCAAATGGGTCAAGCTATGAACAGGGTTGACTTGAGCGTGGCCAAGAATGTAGACGAAGTTATTAATATGTCTAAGGATTTTATGGAGAGCCACCCTAAGGACTTTTTTTACGGAAGAGGCTGGAACCAAGACTATTTTGAAAATGGCGAAGTTCGTTTACTAGACCGCCATGATTTGGATAAGGTTTCCAAAGATGTTCCTATCATGTTGGAGCGGGTTTGTGGTCATGTGGCTGCTGTTAACACTAGGGCAATTGAGTTTATGGAGCTGAATGCTGACACAGTGGTTGAAGGCGGGGAGATTAGACTTGGTAGTGATGGTCTTCCTAATGGTATCATTACTGAAAATGCCCTTGCCTATGTGAAGGAGTTTATTCCGAAGGAAACTGAAGACGAGCTTAAAAAGATGGTGATTGAGGGAATGGACTATGCTGTTTCTATGGGTGTAACGTCTGTTGGGTCTACAGACTTTTATGCTGATGGATATGAGTCCACTGTTCCACTTGTAAATGGGATTTACAAAAATGCTGAACATTCTTTAAGGTACGACCCACAATTTAATTTCCAATCAATGAAAGGTTTGGAAGATTATTATAAGACCTATTACTTGGACGACAGCCTATATAACGACACCTATACAAGGGGGACTTTAAAGGTATTTAAAGACGGTTCACTAGGGGCAAGGACTGCCATGTTAAGAAAGCCTTATAATGATGAAGCTAATGCCATGGGGACTTCGGCTGTGGATAATCAAGTGCTTGAAGAGATGTTAGCTTTTTGTGAAAAGAATTCTATGCGGATGATTGTTCATGTTATAGGCGACCAAGCTGTTGAAGACTTGATTAATATTTACTCTAAGGGGATGGCAAAGGGTAATCCTAACAGGCATGGCATTGTTCATTGTCAAATTACAGATTCTGGACAATTAAAGAGAATTGCAGAAAATAAGATTTATGTATACTACCAACCTGTATTTTTGCAATATGACATTATGATTATTGAAGACAGGGTTGGTAAAGATTTGGCTAAGACCAGCTACGCCTTTAAGACTATGCAAGACTTGGACCCAACGCTAGTTTCATATGGGACAGACTCCCCAGTTGAGGATTTAAATCCCTTTGAAAATATCTACCATGCTGTTACTAGACAGAGAAGGAATGGTTTTCCGGAAGGTGGATTTTATCCGGAGGAGAGGGTTTCTGTGAGTAAGGCTATTGATGCATATACTATAGGTTCAGCATATGCACAAGATCTTGATAAGGTAAAGGGCAGAATTAAAGTTGGTCACTTTGCTGACTTCGTTGTCCTTGATAAGGATATTTTCACTTGTAAACCAGAAGAGATTAAAGAAATTAGACCAATAGCAACTTATATTTCAGGTAAGAAGGTATTTAGTAAATAGGAGTATAGGCTGGTCCGAAGAATTTTTTCGGACTTGGCTTATTTTTACGAGCAATGTTGTGTAAAGGAGGGGTATATGAAATATTTTGAAACAATCAAGAGCTTGACTGCTGAAATGGTTGGGATTGAAAGTGTGGTAAAGGGA
The DNA here is from genome assembly GCA_012520935.1 of Tissierellia bacterium. Taxonomy (GTDB): domain Bacteria; phylum Bacillota; class Clostridia; order Tissierellales; family Peptoniphilaceae; genus JAAYNG01. Next base: position 13,327 of record JAAYNG010000017.1, read on the forward strand.
GGCAATGAAACAGCAACTTCAAAGTATGTTTTTGAATTTTTATCACAATTAGACTACTTCAAGGAAAGACCAGACCAATTGATACTGCAGAAGACAAAGAATGATGAATATGACAGGCATTCAACCATAGCTTTATTGAAGGGAAATGGGACTTCTAACAAGACAATTGTTATGATGGGTCATATAGACACTGTTGATGTTGACGACTACGGCATCCTTAAGCCTTTGGCTTTTAAGCCGGATGAACTGAAAGCCGCCTTTAAGAATAGAAAGCTAGACCCTTCAACTAAGGCAGATCTAGAGTCCGGTGAATATATGTTTGGTCGTGGGGTTCTTGATATGAAGTCGGGCGTGGCAGGTCACATGGCAATTATGAAGTGTTTTTCTGAAAACCTAGATGAACTTGACGGGAACCTAGTTCTAATAGCTGAATGTGACGAGGAAGATGGTTCACGGGGGATTATTTCCGCCTTGGACATCTTAAATGAGTGGAAGAAGGTCCATGACCTTGACTATGTCTTGGCTATAAATGCGGATTATTCTACAAATTACTATCAGGGAGACCCCAATAGGTATGTTTACTTAGGTTCAATTGGAAAGCTCTTGCCAGCAGTTTTTGTGGCAGGTAAGGAAACACATGTTGGGCAGGCCTATGGTGGCTTTGACCCTAACTTATTAATTGCTCAAATCACCAAAGATATTTCATACAATACTGACCTTTCAGACACAGCCCAAGGGGAAACTACAATTCCTCCAATGAGTTTGAAACAGGCAGATTTAAAGGAAGTATATACGGTCCAAACAGCTCTTTATGCCTATGCTTATTATAATTTCTTCACACATGCCATGTCTCCAAAAGATGTCTTAGACAAGTTGAAGGAAGTAATTAAAGGTTCTAACAAGAAGATTGTTGATTACCTTAACGATTCCTATAAAAAATGGTGTAAGATGGCAAACTTTACCTTTACGGAACTAGACTGGAACACTGAAATATATACTTGGAAGGAATTTTGTGATAAGTTAAGGGAAGAAAATAAGGATTTTGATGCAAAATTAGCTGAATATAAGGAAAAACTTAATAAGGAAGAACCATTAATTGACTTAAGGATATTTTCTTTAAAGGTTGTAAAGCACATCTTTGAGACCTTTTATAAAGAACATGTTCCAACAGTTATTCTTTATTATTCTAGCGTTTTCTCTCAAAATATAGAAATGTCCGGGAAAGATGAGAAACAAAAGGCGGCAATTGATGCCTTGTATGAGGCGAGAGATTTTGTAAAGGACATTTCAGATGCTCCTATACAAGTGAAATACTTCTATCCTTATATAGCTGACTCAAGCTTTATGTATCTGCCGGATGACGAGGAAGGCATAAAGGCCTATGAAGACAATATGGCCTGCTGGGGACCGAAATTTATCCATCCATTTGACAAGACAAAGGAAATATCAATGCCGGTAATTAATATTGGAACCTACGGAAAGGATGGTCACAAGTTCACAGAAAGGGTCCATATGAAACATACCTTTGAAGTTGTTCCACAGATGAGTGAGTTTGTCATAAGAAAGTTAATAGGGAAATAAAATGTTGTTACACCTACACGGAAGATATGAGAAAATATAAGTGTAGGTGCAACATATTTATTGAAAGTAGGGATGGGTAGTGAAGGGGGGTTAGTAGGGGGAATTAAATAGGCTTACAAGCTGTAAGCCAAATGAAATTCTTTTATTATAAACTTATCCCATCTTCAAAGCCTGTCCGTCGACTTGATTTGCTTGAGTAAAAAATTCAGAACTTCAGAAAAAAGCTCATCGCGGTTTTCTTCAGTAATATAAAAGCACCGGCACTTGGGATGGTTCTTAATCTTTTCTAGGAATTCATACCCTGCCTTGTCTTTTACTGCCGCTATAACAGGGATATCTCCATCTAAACGGCTTAGAATTGCCTTACAAAACTTTTCTTCTTTTGCTTCCATAAAACCAATTTCATCGAAAAGGATTATGCCAGCACCGGAAATAGGCTCCATAATTTTCGGGGCGAAGTTATTGAAAACACCGGATATGGTTGTAGAGCCTTTCATAGGGTTGCAGTAGCCCACCAAATTTTCCTTTGATTGGCTTTTTGGCTTTCCCAATTCATAAATATAGGTCGGTGCCTCCTTCTTTTCATTTGTAAGTGAGGCTTCTTTTTTTGTCTGAAAACCATAAGCCGGAAGGTCAAGCTCCTCCAAGACCTTATTAATTAATGTCGTTTTCCCCACAAGGCGTGGTCCAACAATCAATGCATGTTTCATAGTTAGCCCTCCTTAATTATCTATATCATTTCAAACTATTATTGACAAACTTATTTGGCTATGCTAGGATAATTGCAAGTTCGCAATACTTTTGAAAGCTATTCACCTTTGAGAGTATATCAAGTTAAAAATTAAATGTCAATAGATGTCTTTGTCTCAGTCTGCTTATTAAGTTGTCAGAAGTATTTTTTTAAATTATAGGTGAGGATAGTATCTGCCCTATGAATATCGACACTTATTGTTTTTGACACCCATATCATATTGCTCTTATTCTTGTCAGGTGAACTAATGGTGAATTATTAATGAAATATTATAAAAATAGATTAACCCATTCCGGCAGCCTAATGATACTGGCTTTCCTTTTGTTAATTATAATTATTTTTTCTATAACCTTGGGACGGTATCCAATAGGCACAAGGGAAGCCTTTGGCATTATAGGTTCAAAGTTATTTGACATTGACCCATTCTGGACAGGAACTCAGGAGTCTTTATTACTTAACCACCGGCTTCCTCGTGTTATTCTTGCCTGCCTTGTAGGTTGCTGCCTGTCAACTGCGGGTGCATCCTACCAAGGGGTTTTTCAAAATGCAATGGCAGCACCTGATATTCTTGGAGCAAGTTCAGGTGCTGCTTTTGGTGCTGCCCTTGCTATTTTATTGGACATGGGCAAGACAATGATTATTGTTTCCGCCTTTTCCTTCAGCCTATTGACAGTTGCCCTTGTTATCTATATAGGTCACCGTGTAAGGGGCAAGCAGGTACTGGGACTTATCTTAGCAGGTATAATGATTAGTTCACTTATGTCTTCGGGGACTTCCTTTATTAAACTGGTTGCTGACCCGGAAAATCAGCTCCCAACCATTACCTATTGGTTAATGGGGAGCTTTAATGGAGCCTCACCGGAAGATGTCGGCTTTGTTGTGGTTCCAATGGCAGTGGGTCTAGCTCCCTTGTTTTTATTCCGTTGGAGGATAAATGTTCTTACACTGGGGAATGATGAAGCAAGGACTATGGGTGTCAATGCTAAAAGGCTGAGGACAATCATAATTATGTGTGCAACTTTAATTACTGCAGCCAGTGTATCTGTGAGCGGAATGATTGGTTGGATTGGACTTGTTATTCCTCACCTTACAAGGCGGCTTGTGGGGAACAACTATAAGTATTTGATGCCGGCTACAATGGTATTAGGGGCGATTTTTTTACTGGTTGTCGACAATATATCTCGAAACCTTCTGGCAACAGAGATACCTATAGGGATTTTAACATCGCTCATTGGTGTCCCTTTCTTTATTTTTTTAATATCAAGGGACGGTGAGCAATTATGACCATTGAAGTAGTGGACCTGTCCTTTTCATATGGGACCCATAATGTGTTAAAAAACATATCCTTTTCGGCAGACTATGGGGACTTTCTGTCCATACTCGGCCCAAACGGAGTTGGAAAAAGCACCTTGTTTCGTTGCATGCTTGGACTTTTGACCCCAAACAAGGGGGACACTTTTATTGATGACAGGGCTGTGTCGTCCTTGAATGCAAAAGACCTGGCTAAAATAATTGCATATATACCCCAATCCCACAACCCGGTCTTTAATTTTTCTGTATTCGACATGGTACTTATGGGGACAACGGCACAGCTTGGTCAATACTCTTCGCCCGGAAAAAAAGAGAGAAGGCAGGTAGAGGAAGCCCTCTCCCGAATAGGGATAAGCCATCTTAAGGAACGGGGTTATAGGAATATCAGCGGTGGGGAAAGGCAGTTGGTCCTTATTGCACGAGCAATAGCACAGCAAGCTAAGATTCTTATCATGGACGAGCCGTCTTCAAGCCTAGACTTTGGGAATAAGATAAGGGTGATGCAAACCGTAAAAGCCTTGACCAATGACGGTTATATGGTGATTCAGTCCACCCATGACCCGGACCAGTCCTTCCTATATTCCGACATGGTTTTGGCCCTCTATAAAGGTGAGGTCCTTGCTTGGGGGAAACCTCAAGAAATAATAAACGACTCTTTGATATCTAAATTATACGGTGTGGATGTGGAGGTTTGCAGTTTGCAGGAGGACAGCCTAAGGATTTGTATTCCTGCAAGAGATAAGTGGATTCACGAATAAGGAGGAGAAGAATGAAAAAAAGATTATTTGCCCTTTTGCTGGCTCTGATAATAATGTTTAATCTCGTTGCCTGTGGGAGTAAAACAAGTACAGATTCAGGCAGTACTTCCAGTACAGAGACTTTACAGGAAGAAAGGAGCCCATCTGAAGGGGATAAAGAAGAAGGATCGGGAACTAGGGTTTTCGCAGATGATGCAGGCCGTGAAGTGGAGATTCCGGAAAAAATCAGCCGAATTGTACCCACCGGACCTATGGCACAGATTGCTTTGCTTGCCATTGCACCTGATATGTTTGTAGGTTTAGCTTCTGAATTTTCAGAATCGGACAGAGGGATTGTAGCTGACAACTTGTTTGGACTTCCTTATTTTGGACAGCTTTACGGGTCAGCAGGTTTGAATGTTGAGGAACTAGCTGCTGTCAATCCTGATGTAATCATAGATGTTGGCGAGACCAAAAAGACGACTAATGATGACTTGGACACTCTTCAAACACAGACAACAATACCGGCTGTATTTATTTCCGGGACACTGGAGACAATGCCTGAAGCCTATCGTAAGTTAGGTCAACTACTTGGCCGTGAAGAAAGGGCGGAGGAACTCGCTCAATTCTGCGAGAAAGTTTATAAGCGTACAGCTTCTATAATGGAAAAGGCTGGTGAAGAGAACAAGGTTAAGGCTCTTTATATAACAGGTGACGAAGGACTTAATGTCATTGCCAAGACATCCTTCCATGCAGAGCTTATCGACATGCTTGTAGACAATCTTGCTGTGGTTGAAAGTCCTTCCGGCAAGGGGCTGGGGAATGAGGTCACAATGGACCAGCTTCTTCTATGGAACCCTGACTTTATAATCTTTGCTCCAAAGAGCATTTACTCAACTGTAACAGAACTTAACACATGGGATTCCATGACTGCCATAAAAAACGGAAATTACATTGAGACACCAAGCATCCCACACAACTGGATGGGGAGTCCACCGTCTGTTCAGCGTTATCTAGGAATGATTTGGCTTCCGGCTGTACTATATCCCGACTATTGCGACTATGATGTAAGGGCTGATATTATGGAATACTATAAACTCTTTTATGGTACTAACCTCACAGATGAACAATATGATTCTATTACTGCAAATGCATTTTTAAAATAATGTATTTAGACTTCGCACATCGTCATAACCATGATTTAGAAGTCCAGAAGCAGCTTTTACAAAATCCACCTTACTATGTTGAAGTGGTTGGCTCTAAAAAAAGAAGGTTTTTATTAATAAAAACTCCGTGAAGCTGGAATTCCAGATGAGGTGATTAATAAGATTCATACCCCAATAGCTACAGCGATAAAAGCAGTGCCACCTGAGGAAATTGCAATTAGCATTGCAGGTGAAATGATATATGAAAGGGCTTTATTTAGAGAGAATAAAGGATAGAAAGCTAAATTTATTACAGAGGAATTAGTAGACGCAGACAGCTTAGATGCTGATTTAATTGTAGTCTGTATTGGGGTAAGGCCAAATCTAAACTTTGTAAATAGGGACCAGATTGAAATTGATAGGGGGATTTTAATAGATGACCATATGAGGACAAGCAATCCAGATGTTTATGCTGCAGGAGATGTGTCTCAGGGAATGAACCTACTTACAGGTAAAAGAGAAATTATAGGTCTGCTGGCCAATGCAAGGTATCAAGTAAGGACTGCTCAAGGGGGAGTTTTTAGACAAGTCCAATCTTTGTTCTACAGATATTAGGGACAATTTGCTTCTCAAGAACTTTATTCACAAGTAAAATGTGATACTACTAATATTAAAAGCCGCTTTCTAAATAGAGAAGGCGGTTTTTAAGTTGGCTATATAGTGTATTTTTAGTGAAGGTAATAGAAATAAACTATATCCTTGCTTAAGTTCAAATTAAAGTATAAAATATAGGTAAAAAATGAAATAGGAGGAGATTGAATGTACCAATGTGCGAAGTGTGTGCAGCTTGGCTGTGAGAAGCAGGACTTAGACAAGACCCTGCCTGAATGTCCAAGCAAGAACAATGAGGTTCAAGGGCTGACGAAAAAGGAATATGGGAAGGAAGAAAATAAAAAGATTTCCTATCATTCTGCCTGTGTTGAGGCTAAGGGTTACGGTCAAGATACAAGGCTGATAGAGATTATTAAGTTTATGAACAGGATGGCTTATAAAAAGATTGGTCTTGCATTCTGTGCAGGCTTTACTAAGGAGGGGCGAGAGGTCACAAAGATTTTGGAGTACAATGGCTTTGAGGTGGTTTCTGTAATTTGCAAGAACGGGGCAATTCCGAAGACCTTTGTCGGACTTGAAGATGAAAACACCATAAGGGGAAGTGCTGAAAAGGAAGTTATGTGCAATCCAATAGGACAGGCGAAGATATTGGCAGACTGCAAGACTGACTTTAACCTCGTCCTTGGACTTTGTGTCGGACATGATACCCTCTTCTTCAAGTATACGGAGGCTCCGGTTACAGTCATAGCTGTTAAGGACAGGGTGACAGGTCACAATCCTCTTGCTCCCGTTTACTGCTCGGAAGGCTATTATAAGAAGAAATTTTATCCGGAAAATCCTGATGAATATAAGTTCTAGAAAAGTATGCAGATAGAATTAAGGAAAAGAGAGCCGGCCCATGTGAAAGAGTATTTTCACAGGGTCCAAGATGAGGAAATTGCTAAGATGCTTCCTCAAACTATCAAGTCTTTAGAGGAGGCCGTAGACAGCTATTATCAGTCCATAAAGCCTGAATCGAACAGTTATGGTAGAACTATATATGTAGATGGCAAGTAGATTGGGGATGTGTGGTGCTATGGAATAAACTTGTCTGAAAGTCCTCAAGCCATGTTAAGTTACTGTATTTTTGATAAAGACTATTGGCACAGGGGAATTGGAACTTTTGCAGTAAGACTGTTTATAGAAGAATTTACTAAAAACTTTGAGATAAGACAAATTGGAGCCTTCACATATGATAGTAATTCAGCATCTATAGCCTTGCTTAATAGTTTAGATTTTAAGTTAGTAGAAAATTTTTCCGAGGATGGAATCGGCTCTTCTTATTTTGAACTTCAGAGGCTGGAACTTTATTGATTAATGCAAAGAAATCGAGGTGATTAGATGACCAAGTTCATAATGTCCTTTGATGCGGGGACGACTTCCAACAGGGTTATTATCTTCAATGACAGGATGGAGGAAGTATCTTCAGCTAAGAAGGAATTGAATCAAATTTTTCCAAAGGCAGGATGGGTGGAGCACTCGCCCAATGAGATTTTTTCTGCCATTTCCGGCTCTGCCCTTGAGGCTATGATTAAGGCAAAGATTAAGGCGGAGGACATTTCTGCCATTGGGATTACCAACCAAAGGGAGACGACCATTGTCTGGGACAAGAGGACCGGCGAGCCTGTTCACAATGCCATAGTTTGGCAGTGCAGGAGGACACAGGACATGGCGACTAGGCTCATTGAAGATGGTTATGAAGAATTTTTCAGAAATAAGACCGGTTTAAAGGTGGATGCCTACTTTTCTGCCACAAAGTTAAAATGGATTTTGGATAATGTGGAAGGGGCAAGGGAGGAGGCTGAGAAGGGCAACCTGCTTTTCGGCACTGTGGACACCTGGCTCCTGTGGAAGGTCACCGGTGGTATGGTACACGCAACCGACTATTCCAATGCCAGTCGGACCATGCTTTATAATATTATAGATTTGGACTGGGATGACGAGATTTTAAATCTTTTGGACATTCCAAGACTAATGTTACCGGAAGTGAGGTCCTCCTCAGAGGTCTATGGTCACACTTCTAGGGATATCTTCGGCTATGAAATTCCAATTGCAGGGATAGCCGGCGACCAGCAGTCCGCCCTTTACGGTCAGATGTGCTTTGACAAGGGTGAAATCAAGAATACTTATGGGACAGGTGCCTTCCTCCTTATGAACACAGGGGACGAGCCTGTCTTTAGCAAGAACGGTTTGGTTACAACGATTGCAGCAAGCCTGCCCGACAAGGTCAAGTATGCCTTGGAGGGGTCAATCTTTTCTGCCGGGTCGGCTGTCCAATGGCTGAGGGACGGTATAAGAATAATTGACAGCTCCGACGACACTGAATACTTGGCGACAAAGGTGGACTCATCGGAGGGTGTCTATGTTGTGCCTGCCTTTACCGGACTTGGTGCACCCTATTGGTCACAATATTCAAGGGCTATGATTTTGGGAATCACAAGGGCAACGACCAAGCACCATATCGTAAGGGCAACATTAGAGTCGGTAGCCTACTTAACGGAAGACCTGATAGAGGCAATGGAGGAAGAATCGGGGACAAGAATTAAGTCTTTAAAGGTTGACGGGGGAATGTCACAAAACGACTTTGTCATGGGGATACAGGCTGACATTTTGAATTCAAGAGTTATCCGACCGGACTATATAGAGTCAACGGCTTTGGGGGCGAGCCTCCTGGCAGGACTTGCAGTTGGTGTTTGGAAGTCGGAGGAGGAAGTAAAGGGGGTGAAGGTTGCCTTTAAGACCTTTGAGCCTAAGCTGGCAGAGGAAACCAGAATAAAAATGATTAAGGGTTGGAGAAGGGCAGTTTCAGCTTGCGTTAATTATATGGCTGATGAAGTTTAGTATATCTTCATAGACTTCAAGCTTTTTATCTTCATTCAAAATTTCATGTCGCATTTTGGGGTAGACTTTGTAGGACACATTCTCTATCCCGTTTTTTTTGTACAAGTCAACCAGTTTAAGAATATCCTTTCCGTTTTTGCCTACAGGGTCTTCTCCCCCTGCCAATAAAAGGATTGGGATAGTTTTTGGAACTTCATTATATATAGACGGGTCGGCAATCTCCCTTATAAGTCCAAAAAGTGTTTCATATCCCTTCACTGTAAGTCCAAAGCCGCAATAAGGGTCATCAATATACTCTTGAACATTGGCTTCATTATAAGAGAGCCAGTCAAGAGGGGTCTTTGGATTTTTTATGGAGGAATTGAAGGAGTCTAGGGCTAGGAACTTTAAAAGCTTGCTCTTATGACCTTCACCTTTGAAGGACTTGATTATTTTTGCTAACCATAGAGCGAGATTCATTAAAGACAGGGAATTTTCCCCTGTACCTATGAGGATTGCGCCGGCAATATCATCAGGGTAATCAGCAAGAAATGCCCTCACTTGAAAGGACCCCATGCTATGTCCTATATGGAAGTAGGGGATGTTGGGGAAGTCTTTCTTTGCATCGTCCTTTAAAGCCTTTATATCGGCAAGCAGGTCATCAGGACTTGCCTCTCCATAGCCCAGACCAAGTTTTTCAATAGAGCCGGCAGACTTACCATGCCCCCTACAGTCAGCCCCAAAGGCATAAAGGTCATTGGCTGCAAGAAAACCCATAAGGTCGTCATACCTGTCGATATGCTCTACTATACCGTGTTGAATTTGGACTATCGCCTTTGGATTCTCAGGCTTGTATCCTAGTACATATAATGAATCATTAAACATTTTATTAAATTTCATTTCAGTCACCTCTAGGGATATTATAACAAGAAATAGTCCAATTGTCAGATAAGACTTGCAAATTAAGAAAAATTCTTGCATATTTTCAAAAAGTTGGGTACAATATGAGTGAATAAAAAAAGCGGTGTATCCAGCCATAAGTGGAAGCTAAAAAAGTGGTACTTCCCACCGTTAAGAGGAAAATAGAAGGGCTAATATATACAGAAGCAAGTGAAAGTTGCTCTGATATATTAGTCCTGTTTTATTTGAGGATAATTATCGTCATTGCGAGCGGATGCGAAGTAATCCAAGTTCCTTGATGTTAATTAGCTAATTATTATCTAATGCTTAACTCTCTGTTACTGGATTGTCACGGTCGCTAATCGATCTTTCTCAATGACGGGATAGGGTCTGATTCTCGTATCCTAAGCCTTTATCTTTAGGTGATTGTTTTGTTTTCCACAATGCTTATGAAGGCAGAGCCTTCTAGGCGTTTTATTTATACAAATTTGCAACATGCTTAACAAAGCTTATTCAAGAAAAGAAGGTAAATGTTACGAAAACTTAATATTTATTTTGGACTTTTTATAAAATAATGCTTGCTTTTAATCTCAATTTAGTGTAGAATTTACGGGTATTCAATTTTTAGTAGCGGTGAAGCAAGAGGTTGCCTCGCATTTTCCTTTATGCGAGGGTAATTTTTGTCGAGCAGCCCGATTTAATTCGGACGAACTCCGTTCTGGAAAATTTGAATTAAAAAAACAAATGAAACGCTAGGGTGCGTTTACTGAACGGAGAGCGTAAAATGGAGGATACGCAAATATAAGGAGGTTAGAAAATGGCAAAAAACACACAGAAGTTAAGAATTAGGCTTAAGGCGTACGACCACGAACTGGTTGACTTATCGGCGCAAAAGATAGTAGAAACTGCTAAGAGAACAGGGTCGGAAGTATCCGGACCAATTCCTCTTCCAACAGAAAAGGAAGTTGTTACGATACTAAGAGCAGTTCACAAGTACAAGGACTCTAGGGAGCAATTCGAACAAAGAACTCATAAAAGACTTATTGATATCTTGAATCCTACGCAAAAGACGGTTTCAGCTCTAATGAGGTTGAATCTCCCAGCTGGCGTTGACATAGAGATGAAGTCATAGTTAATTTGGAGGTGCAATAGATGAAAAACACTATAGGAAGAAAGGTCGGAATGACTCAAATTTTCATGGAAGATGGCGAGTTAGTTCCGGTAACTGTTATTCAAGCCGGTCCATGTATAGTAGTTCAAAAGAAAACTGTTGAGAATGATGGATATAATGCTATACAACTGGGCTATGAAGACATAGAAGAAAGAAAATTAAACAAACCTAAAAAAGGTCATTTCGATAAGGGAGATGTTCCTTATAAGAAATACTTAAGAGAGTTCAGGGTAGACAACCCGGACGATTATGAAATTGGACAAGAGATAAAGGTTGAGGCTTTTGAAGCCGGAGAGTTCATTGATGTTATAGGAACTTCAAAGGGTAAAGGAACTCAAGGCGTTATCAAAAGGCATGGCTTCCAAAGGGGAAGAGAGTCTCATGGTTCTAAGATGCATAGGACTGCCGGCGGTATGGGTGCTTCTGCATATCCGGGCAAGGTATTTAAGAACCACAGGATGATGGGTAGAATGGGGAATGTGAGAAGAACTGTTCAAAACCTTGAAATCGTAAGAGTAGATGCTGAAAACAACCTACTCCTAGTTAAGGGTGGAATACCCGGACCTAGGAAGGGAATTGTCGTAGTAAGAAAGGCAATTAAGAAATAGGGAGAGGAGGATCTAAATGCCAAAGGTAAATGTACTAGACATGGAAGGTAGAACGGTTTCAGAAATGGAATTAAATCCTTCGATATTCGATATAGAGATAAATGAACATGCCGTATATGAGGCTGTTAAAAACCATCTAGCAAATAGAAGGCAAGGAACTCACTCTGCAAAGACCAGAGCAGAGGTTAGAGGTGGCGGAAGAAAGCCTTGGAGACAAAAGGGAACCGGTAGGGCAAGGCAAGGGTCAATAAGATCTCCTCAATGGAAGGGTGGCGGAGTTGTATTTGCGCCAAAGCCAAGAGACTACAGCTACAAGCTTCCAAAGAAGATAAAAAGACTTGCTCTTAAGTCAATATTGACTTCAAAGGTGCATGAAAACGAAATCATAGTGGTAGACGATATTAAGTTTGAAGAGCCAAAGACTAAGGATATGGTGAAGTTCTTAAATGCTATTAATGCTGACAAGAGGACCTTGCTGGTAATTGATGGCAATGATATAAATGTCATTAAATCTGCTTCCAACATTCCTTACACTGCAACAGCTAATGTAAATGCAGTTACTACCTATGATATCATTAAATATAACTCATTAGTTATTACGAAAGCTGCAATTGAAAAGCTTGAGGAGGTGTATTCCTAATGATTGAAGCTCAAGATATTATAATAAGACCAATTATTACGGAAAAAAGCATGGACTTAATGGCTGATGGTAAATATACTTTCAGAGTTAAGAAAACCAGCAATAAGTCAGAGATTAAAAAAGCTGTCGAAAAGATTTTCGATGTTAAAGTAGAAAAAGTTACAACGATGAATATGCTTGGCAAGAAGAAAAGACAGGGAATGAGTATCGGAAAAAGACCGGATTGGAAAAAGGCAATTGTAAAATTAACTGCAGACTCAAAGCCAATCGAATTCTTTGAAGGTATGTAATAGAAGGAGGATGAAATGAGTACTAGAAGTTTTAAACCAACCTCCCCCGCTCTTAGGCAGATGACGGTTTCAACATTTGAAGAAGTTACTAAGACAGTGCCTGAAAAATCCCTAGTAACCAGCCTAAAGAGAACAGGCGGCAGAAACTCTCAAGGGAGAATTACTCTAAGATTTAGAGGCGGCGGAGCAAAGAGAAAATATAGAATCATTGATTTCAAAAGAAATAAAGACGGGGTCCCTGGAAAGGTTCAATCAATTGAATACGACCCAAACAGAACCGCATATATCGCACTAATCGCTTATGCTGATGGTGAAAAGAGATATATAATTCAACCAAGCGGATTAAAGGTTGGCGATGTGATAGAGTCAGGCGACCATGCAGACATCAAAGTTGGAAACGCTATGAAGATAAAGAACATCCCTGTAGGTACATTAGTTCACAACATTGAATTAAAGCCAGGCAAGGGTGCACAATTAGTAAGGTCAGCCGGAACTTCAGCTCAACTTATGGCTAAGGAGGGCAGGTATGCCCAATTAAGACTTCCGTCAGGAGAGTTCAGACTTATCCTTATGGAATGTATGGCTACAATCGGTCAAGTTGGGAATGTATCAAATGAAAATATAACTCTTGGCAAGGCAGGTAGAGTTAGACACTTAGGAAGAAGACCTCATGTTAGAGGGTCGGCAATGAACCCTGTAGACCATCCACATGGTGGTGGTGAAGGTAGGGCACCTGTTGGTAGACCATCTCCAATGACACCTTGGGGCAAGCCTGCTAGAGGTCTTAAGACTAGGAAAAAGGGCAAGAAATCAGATAAGTATATAGTAAGAAGAAGAACGAAGTAGGGGGGAGAAATATGGCAAGATCTCTTAAGAAAGGACCTTTCGCAGATGAGCATTTACTAAAGAAGGTCAATGAATTAAATGAGAAAAATGAGAAAAAAGTTATAAAGACATGGTCTAGGCGTTCGACGATATTCCCCGACTTCATCGGACATACCATAGCCGTACATGACGGCAGAAAACATGTTCCAATTTATATCACAGAGGATATGGTTGGACACAAATTAGGGGAGTTTGTATTAACAAGGACATTTAGATCGCATGCTGGTAAAAGTGAGAAAGCCGGCGGCATAAGGTAGGAGGGATAGAATGGAAGCAAGAGCGGAAGCTAAATATGTGAGAATTTCTCCACTAAAAGTACATTTCATAGCTAGAGAGATTCAAGGAAAACCAGTTGACGAGGCGTTAAACATTCTAAGATTCACTCCAAAGAAAGGCGCAAGACTATTAGAAAAGGTTTTAAACTCTGCAATAGCAAATGCTGAAAACAATTTTGATATGGATAGAGATGAATTAATTGTAAAAAGAGCATACGCAAATGACGCTCCAAGAATGAAAAGATACAGACCTAAAGCAAAGGGAGCTGCATATCCTATATTGAAGAGAATGAGCCATTTAGGTATCGTAGTAGCTGAGAGAGAATAGGAGGGAATTAAATGGGTCAAAAGGTAAACCCTATAGGACTTAGAGTCGGAGTGATTAATAAGTGGAGTTCGACATGGTTTGCAGACAAGGAAAACTTTTCTGACTACCTTGTTGAAGACTACAAGATAAGAGAATTTTTAAAGAAGAAATTATATACTGCTAAGGTTTCAAAGATAGATATAGAAAGAACAGACAAACTAAAGGTTACAATCTACACTGCTATGCCGGGTATGGTAATTGGTAGAGGTGGTTCTGGAGTTGAAGAAACTAGACTGGAACTTGAAAAGATGACTAAGAAGGAAGTAATCCTCAACATCGAAGAAATTAAAGTTCAAGAGCTTGACAGCCAATTAGTAGCTGAAAACATTGCTCAACAACTAGAGAACAGAGTTTCATTCAGAAGGGCTATGAAGCAGGCTATCCAAAGAACTATGAGGGCAGGGGGTCTTGGAATAAAGACAGCTGTTTCCGGTAGACTTGGTGGGGCTGACATGGCAAGGACAGAACATTATAGCGAGGGGACAATCCCTCTTCAAACGCTAAGGGCAGACATTGATTATGGTTTTGCAGAAGCTGACACAACTTATGGAAAGCTTGGCGTAAAGGTTTGGATTTATAAGGGAGAAGTTCTTCCGACAAAAAAAGAAATAGCGCTTGAAGAGGCGACTGTCGAAGAATAGTCCTTTTCAAGGAAGGAGGATAATTATGTTAATGCCTAAAAGGGTAAAATATAGAAGACAACAAAGGGGCAGAATGAAGGGTTTGGCACAAAAGGGCAATACCATAACTTATGGTGATTACGGACTTCAAGCTCTTGAGCCTTGCTGGATGACTTCAAATCAGATAGAGGCAGCCAGAAGGGCAATGACCAGATACATTAAAAGGGGCGGAAATATCTGGATTAAGGTATTCCCGGACAAGCCAGTTACTGAAAAGCCTGCTGAAACTCGTATGGGTTCCGGTAAGGGTGCTCCTGAATACTGGGTTGCTGTAGTTAAGCCAGGCAGAATATTATTTGAAATGGCTGGGGTTTCTGAATCAGTGGCTAGAGAAGCTATGAGACTTGCAGCTATGAAGCTCCCTATCAAAACTAAGTTTGTATCCCGTGATGAGGGACAAGATAAGGAAGGTGAAGCATAATGAAAACTAAAGAAGTACGCCAGCTTTCAGATGCTGAAATAGACCTTAAGATTAGGGAATTAAAAGGTGAACTCTTCAATCTAAGATTTCAATCTGCAACAGGTCAACTTGATAATCCTATGAGGATAAAAACTGTAAGAAGAGATATCGCTAGGGCAAAGACTATAGCAAGAGAAAGACAACTTGGAATAGGGAAGGAGGTTTAATCTTAGATGGAGAGAAATTTGAGAAAACAAAGAACTGGAGTCGTAGTTTCCGATAAGATGGACAAGACTATAGTTGTTAAAGTTGAAAGGATAGTACAACATCCTATGTATAAAAAGAGAATCAAAAGATCCGCTAAGTTTAAAGCTCATGACGCTATGAACGAAGCAAATATCGGTGATAAAGTAAGAATTATGGAGACAAGACCTTTAAGCAAGGATAAGAGATGGAGACTGGTCGAAATAATCGAGAAAGCAAAATAGACTAGGGAGGTTTCAAGATGTTACAGAAAGAAAGTCGTATGAGGGTTGCCGACAACTCTGGCGCAAAAGAACTCCTTGTGATAAGTGTCTTGGGAGGTACTAAAAAGAGGTATGCGCGTGTTGGCGACATTGTAGTTTGTACAGTTAAATCAGCTACGCCGGGTGGAGTTGTCAAAAAGGGCGATGTGGTTAGGGCTGTTATTGTAAGAACTAAACAAAAGGTTAAAAGAGTAGATGGAACATATATAGCATTTGACGATAATGCGGGTGTTATTATAAAGGAAGATAAATCTCCTGTGGGAACTCGTATATTTGGACCTGTTACGAGGGAGCTTAGAGGGCTAAACTTTATGAGGATAATATCCCTAGCCCCAGAAGTTCTATAAGGAGGGATAAAGATGAGAGTAAAAAAAGGTGATACTGTAATAGTTATTGCAGGTAAAGATAAAGGTAAGACAGGAAAGGTACTAAAGACTGACAGCAAGACTAGCAGAGTAGTAGTAGAAGGCGTAAACATTGCTACGAAACATAAGAAAGCAAGAGGTCCACAAAATCCTGGTGGTATTTTCAAAATGGAATTACCTATCCATGTTTCAAATGTAATGTACTACGATTCAAAGAATAAGAAGGGCTCGAGACTCGGTTATAAGATTAACGACGATGGTAAAAAACTTAGGGTCGTAAAAACATCGGGTGAGGTCATCGAGTAGAAAGGAGAAACAGATGTCTCAGAGATTAAAAGATAAATACGTAAATGAAGTCATCCCCGAGCTTACTAATAAGTTTAAATATGAAAATGTAATGGAAGTTCCAAAGTTAGATAAGATAGTATTAAACATGGGACTTGGTGATGCAAAAGAAAATCCAAAGATATTGGAATCTGCTGTTAAGGAAATGACTATGATATCCGGGCAAAAACCGGTTGTCACTACTGCAAAAAAATCCATTGCAAACTTTAAGTTAAGAGAGGGAATGAACGTAGGTTGCAAAGTTACTCTAAGGGGTAAAAAGATGTATGACTTCCTTGATAAGTTAGTAAACATTGCACTACCGAGAGTAAGAGACTTTAGAGGCGTTTCGGACACTGCTTTTGATGGAAGAGGAAACTATGCTCTAGGCATTAAAGAACAACTTATATTCCCGGAGATAGAATATGACGAAATTGACTCGATTAAGGGCCTCGATGTAGTAATTGTTACAACTGCTAAGACAGACGAGGAAGCTAAAGAGTTTTTGGCTCTTATGGGAATGCCTTTTAGGAAATAGAGGGGGGATATTTTGGCTAAGAAAGCGATGATTAATAAGCAACAGAGAAAGCAAAAGTTCAGCACAAGGGAATATAACAGGTGTAAGATCTGCGGAAGACCTCATGCTTATTTAAGAAAGTACGGAATCTGCCGTATATGCTTCAGAGAATTGGCTTATAAAGGTCAAATCCCTGGCGTAAGAAAAGCTAGCTGGTAGAAGGAGGAATTTAGTATGATGACTGATCCTATCGCGGATATGCTTACTAGAATTAGGAATGCTAATAATGCTAAGCATGAGTCGGTTGACGTTCCGTGTTCAAATATAAAGAAAGAGATGACAAAGATACTCTTAGATGAGGGTTATATTAAGAGTTTTGATGTTATAGATGATGGTAAACAAGGTATTATAAGAATTCAACTTAAGTATGGTCAAGACAATGAAAAGGTTATTTCCGGAATCAGAAGGATTTCTAAGCCGGGTCTTAAAGTTTATTGCAAGACTCAAGAAGTTCCAAAGGTACTTGGTGGTCTTGGCATTGCAATACTTTCCACATCTAAGGGGATTCTTACAGATAAAAAAGCGAGAGCTGAAGGCGTGGGCGGAGAAGTACTCTGCTATGTCTGGTAAAGGAGGATATTATGTCAAGAATAGGATTAAAGCCTATAGATCTTCCAAAGGGCGTTGAAATAAAAGTTGGAGAAGAAAACATGGTAGAAGTTAAGGGTCCTAAGGGAACTCTTTCACAACAACTACCAAAGGAAATGGAAATTTCAATTGAAGATGGCGTACTTAATGTAGCAAGACCATCTGAAACAAAAAGGAATAGAGCCTTTCATGGCCTTACAAGAACACTTATCCATAACATGGTGGTTGGTGTAACTGATGGCTTTGAAAAGGTTTTAGAAATTGAAGGAACTGGTTATAGGGCACAAAAGAATGGCAAGGTCTTAAACTTAACTCTAGGATTTTCCCATCCGCTAGATTTAACTGATCCGGAAGGGATTGAAGTAGAAGTTCCTGCACAAAATAAGATAATCGTAAGAGGAATAGATAAGCAACTTGTTGGAAACTATGCCGCTAAAATCAGAGGTTATAGACCTCCGGAGCCTTATAAGGGCAAGGGCATAAGATATCAAGGAGAATACATTAGGAGAAAGGTCGGAAAGACCGGTAAGTAGAAGGGGTGAGTTTGTTTGATTAAAAGTGTCAAAAGAAATGAAAATAGAATCGCAAGACATAAAAGAGTAAGAAAGAAAGTTTCAGGCACTGCTGATAGGCCAAGACTATGCGTCTTCAGAAGTTCAAGGCATATGTATGCCCAACTTATTGACGATGTTAACGGCAAGACTCTTTTATCCTGCTCAACTTTAGATAAATCCTTAGGCCTTGAATCAACTGAAAACAAAGAAGCGGCAAAGAAAGTCGGAGAAGCAGTTGCTAAAAAAGCTCTAGACAAGGGAATTGAAGAAGTCGTCTTCGATAGAGGTGGATATATATACCATGGCCGAGTAAAAGAACTTGCAGACGGAGCAAGGTCTGCAGGACTTAAATTTTAGGGATCGGAGGTTTGAGATGGAACAGGCTAAAGATGTTAATGAAGTAACAGAAAAAACTGAAAAAGCTCCTAGAGGGGACAGAAGGTCTCAAAGGGGCGATAAGAAACCTTTCAAGGGCAAGAATGATAGAAGACCTAGGAAGGATAATAAATTCCAAGAAAAAGAAGAAAAAGAATTTGAAGATAGAGTTGTATCCATCAACAGGGTTGCTAAGGTAGTAAAGGGTGGTAGAAATTTTAGGTTTTCAGCCCTTATGGTAGTTGGAGATGGAAAAGGTAAGGTTGGCGTAGGCATGGCTAAGGCACAAGAGGTTCCTGAAGCTATCAGAAAGGCTAAACAAGACGCTATGAAACATATTATCGATGTGCCAATGGTGGGGACAACTATTCCTCACGAAATTATCGGAAGATATGGAGCGGGCAGGGTTCTTTTAAAGCCATCCAGAGAAGGTACAGGAGTTATCGCAGGTGCCGGAGTCAGAGCTGTATGTGAGCTTGCCGGGATTAAAGATGTTAGGACAAAGTGCCTAGGTTCAAATAATCCTAGAAATGTTGTTAACGCAACTATGCAAGCATTAAAGGAACTCAAGAGAGTAGAAGATGTCGCTAAACTTAGAGGAAAGACTGTCGAAGAAATCTTAGGATAGGAGGGACTTAGATGTTAAAGATTAAATTAATAAAGAGTCCCATCGGGACACCTTTGAAACACAAGAGAACAGTTGAAGCTCTTGGTTTTAAGAAAACTGGTCAGATTCTAGAAAAACAAGACAATCCTCAAATCAGAGGAATGATAAAGAAAATCGACTATATGATAGAGATTTTAGATTAGTTGGGAGGTTGAAAATGAGACTACATGATTTAAGACCTGCTGAGGGCGGTGGCTCAAAGAGTAGAAAGAGAGTCGGTAGAGGTATAGGCTCAGGGACAGGCAAGACTTCCGGAAGAGGTCATAAGGGTCAAAAGGCTCGCTCAGGCGGTGGCGTAAGGCCAGGCTTCGAAGGTGGACAAATGCCACTTTTCAGGAGACTCCCTAAGAGAGGCTTTACAAATATATTTAAAAAAGAATACGCTACATTTAATGTAGATTTCTTCAATAGATTTGAAGACGGTACAGTAATTGACACAGACTTCTTAGTAGAAGAAGGCCTCCTAAGAAGAGGAGAAATTAAAGATGGCTTAAAGATTTTAGGTAATGGTGAACTAAAGTCAAAGGTTACAGTTAAAGCTACAAAATTTACAGAGTCTGCTAAGGAGAAAATCGAAGCTGCAGGCGGCAAGGTCGAGGTGATTTAAATGCTCAAAACCTTGTCAGATGCGTGGAGGATACCAGAGCTTAGAAAGAAAATGATGTTCACTATGCTAATGCTGGTGATATTTAGGCTTGGAGCGGCAATTCCAGTTCCTTACATTGACACGGCAGCTATAAAGGCAGCAGTTGAGCAAAGTCAAGGAGGATTATTGCAATTTTTAGATATGATGGGCGGGGGGAACTTCTCTCAGTTCAGCATATTCGCAACGAACATCTATCCATACATCACCGCATCCATTGTTATCCAACTTTTAACAGTTGCCTTTCCAAAACTTGGAGAGCTCGCTAAAGAGGGAGAAACAGGAAGGAAGAAAATTGGTAAGTACACTAGATATCTAGCGATAGCACTTGCTGCACTCCAATCCTTCGGATACATTTTTGGTGTATTCAGTTATGCGGTAAACACAAATGGAGAGTTTTTAAAGAATTTAGTAGTTATGTTATCCCTAGTTGGTGGGTCATCATTCCTAATCTGGCTAGGTGATATTATCACAGAAAGAGGAATTGGAAACGGTATTTCACTACTTATCTTTACAGGTATCGTTTCAAGGATTCCACACAGCATGATTAACTCAGTAAGACTAATTGGGTCTGGTGAGAGAAACCCTATACCATATGTAGTATTTGTAATATTAATGCTAATTGTAATTGCTTTCGTAGTTAGACTACAAGAAGGCGAGAGAAGGGTTTCAGTTCAATATGCAAAGAGAATGGTTGGAAGAAAGATGTATGGTGGACAAAGCACTCACATTCCAATTAAGGTTTCAATGTCAGGTGTAATGCCAGTAATCTTTGCCAACACAATAATGAGTATACCTCAAACCATAGCAATGTTTATGAAGAGAGGGTCTGCAGGACAGATGTGGATTACAAAATACCTAACTCCACAAGGGCAAGTAGGTGTTTGGATTTACACAATCTTAAGCTTTTTCCTAATCTTATTCTTCGCTTACTTCTACACAGCTATTCAATTCAATACTGTAGAGTATGCAAAGAACCTTCAACAAAATGGTGGTTTCATACCGGGGATAAGACCAGGCAGACCAACATCAGACTACCTTTCAAAGATAGTTTCAAGAATTACTTTTGTAGGCGGACTATCACTTGCAATCCTGGCATCCTTACCTGTAGTATTTGAAAAAGTCCTAGGCTTAGGTGTTTCATTTACAGGTACCGGTATCATAATCATGGTAGGGGTAGCTATAGAAACTGTGAAACAATTAGAGGCTCAAATGCTTATGAGGCACTATAAAGGCTTCTTAAGTTAGGAGGAACTATTATGAGATTAATTTTAGTAGGGCCTCCCGGAGTTGGAAAAGGGACACAGGCTAAAGAAATTTGTAAAAAATTCAATATTCCTCATATTTCCATGGGGGATATGTTAAGAGATAATGTAAAAAGAGGCACTGCTCTTGGTCTTGAAGCTAAGGGATACATGGACGAAGGGAAGCTTGTCCCGAATAGTCTTGTAATGAACATAGCTAAGGAAAGGCTAAAGGAAGACGATGTAAAAAACGGCTTCTTACTGGACGGCTATCCAAGAAACATAGGGCAGGCTGAAAAGCTTGAAGAGGATTTAAAAGAGCTTGGAATGGAATTGACTAGGGTTATCAACCTTAAGGCTGATTCTAAGACACTTATAGAAAGAATAAGCGGTAGGAGAATATGTAAGGCATGTGAAAAGTCTTATCACCTATTGTTTAATCCTCCAAAGGTCGAGGGCGTTTGCGATGACTGTGGTGGAGAACTCTACCAAAGGGCAGACGACAACGAAGAAACAGTAAAAAACAGAATTGATGTATACACAAGAGAAACTGAACCTCTCATCGAATTTTACAAGGAAAGATCAATTCTTACAGATATCGACGCGACGGCGCCGATCGATTCGATAACGGCTGAGATAATCAAGCAGTTAGAGGAATAGTATGGAAGCCTATGATAAATTGCGTGAAGGTCAGCTTGTTATATCTAAGGCAGGAAGGGATAAGGGGCGATTCTTTCTTATATACAAGGTGGAAGATGAACAGAGGGTCTATATGGTAGATGGTAAGTTAAGAACATTAGACCGTCCAAAGTTGAAAAAGGTAAAGCATTTGGCCTTTACTAACACCAGGATGGAGGGCTTTGAAAGAGGATTAAAAGAAGAGGCTCTTTCAGATAAGGATATAAGAGAGTATATTAAAGCGTATAAACAAAAGGCAGACGGGAGGTTTGAAGATGTCTAAGTCCGATGTAATCGAGGTAGAAGGTACAGTGGTGGATGCTCTTCCCAATGCGATTTTTAAGGTGAAGCTCGAAAATGGTCATATAATACTTGCACATATATCGGGAAAACTTAGGATGAACTATATTAGAATCCTCCCGGGCGATACAGTGACCGTAGAACTATCCCCTTATGATCTTACTCGAGGAAGAATAACATGGCGAAACAAGTAGGAGGGATTTAAATGAAGGTGAGAACTTCTGTTAAGAAAATTTGCGAAAAATGCAAAATTATAAAGAGACACGGAAAAATTATGGTAATTTGCGAAAATCCAAGACATAAGCAAAGACAAGGTTAAGGGGGTGTATTATGGCTAGAATTGCAGGTGTAGACCTTCCGAGAGATAAGAGGGTTGAAATCGGACTCACATATATTTTCGGAATAGGTAGATCAAGATCCAATGAGATATTAAAAAAAGCGGAAGTAAACCCCGATACAAGAGTTAAAGATCTTACAGAAACTGAGGTTGCAAAGCTAAGAGAAATCATCGACACATACCATGTGGAAGGGGATTTAAGAAGAGATATAGCTCTTAACCTAAAGAGATTAAGAGAAATTAACTGTTATAGAGGTTTAAGGCATAGGAGGTCTCTTCCGGTAAGGGGACAGAGAACAAAGACTAATGCCAGAACTAGAAAAGGACCTAAGAGGGTTCAAGGTAAGAAATAAGGAGGGGAGATAGAAAATGGCAAAAAAAGGTAAATCAACTAGGGTTAGACGTAAAGTTAGAAAGAATATAGACAGGGGCCAAGCACATATTTCCTCGACTTTTAACAATACCATGGTAACACTTACAGACATGCAAGGAAATGTTATTTCGTGGGCATCTGCCGGACAACTTGGTTTCAGAGGGTCTAGAAAGTCAACTCCTTTTGCTGCTCAACAAGCGGCTGAGGAAGCGGCTAAAAAAGCTATGGAACACGGATTAAAGAGCGTGGAGGTATATGTAAAAGGACCGGGGTCAGGAAGAGAAGCAGCAATCAGATCACTTCAAGCAACTGGCTTAGAGGTACAAATGATTAAGGATGTTACTCCGATTCCTCACAATGGTTGCAGACCTCCTAAGAGAAGAAGGGTATAGGGGGGAAAAAATGGCAAGATATCTAGGACCTATTCTAAAAAGAGCCGAATCACTTGGTGTTCAAACACAAGTGCTTGGTGTTAATAAAGAATCTAGAAGAAGAAAGAAACAAATGAGACAAAGAAAAGTATCTGAATACGGCCTTCAATTAAAGGAAAAACAAAAGGCAAAATTCGTTTACGGCCTACAAGAAAAGCAATTTAGAAACCTATTCGCTAGAGCAAATAAAATGAAGGGCCAAGCAGGTGAAAACCTACTAAAGCTACTTGAGCTTAGGATGGACAATATAGTTTATAGGTTGGGCTTTGCTTCAACAAGGAAAGAAGCTAGACAAATGTGTGTACACGGACATTTTACAGTTAATGGCAAGAAACACAACATCCCTTCAACAGCCCTAGCTGTTGGTGATGTTATTGAAGTGAAGGAAAGATCAAGAAGCCACGCAAAAATAAAGGAAAATATCGAATCACGCCCAGTTGGAATTGTAAGCTGGTTAAATGTTGACTATGATAAAATGAAGGGAACGGTATTAGAGGAACCTAAGAGAGAAGAGCTTGACCTACCAATCGAAGAGCACTTAATCGTAGAGCTTTACTCCAAATAATGAGATAGCCCTCGGTAAGGGATATAGTAAGGAGGGTCTAGATGTTAGAAATAGAAAAACCGAATATCGAAATTCAAGAATTAGACGACAGCTATGGAAGATTCGTAATAGAACCTTTAGAAAGAGGATATGCAACTACTCTTGGTAATTCTTTAAGAAGAATCATGCTTTCTTCTCTTCCAGGGGCAGCAATATCCAGCGTCAACATCAGAGGGGCTTTACATGAATTTACAACAATACCCGGCGTCCTGGAAGATGTTCCGGAAATCATATTAAATCTTAAGGATTTAAGCTTTATCTCCCATACAGATGAGCCGGTTACCTTGGTAATTGAACATAAGGGGGAGGGAGTTGTAACAGCTTCTGACATCCAAACTGGAGCAGATGTTGAGGTAGCAAACCCGGACCAACACATTGCAACTGTCAATGCAGACGGTGAACTTTACATGGAAATGAACCTTGTAAAGGGAAGGGGTTATGTAGTAGCAGATAGAAATAAAGAAGAAGGCCAAGCAATTGGCGTTATCCCAATCGACTCTATATTTACACCGATAAAGAAAGTGAACTTTCAAACGGAAAATACAAGGGTTGGACAGAGGACAGACTTCGATAAATTGACAATAGAAATCTGGACTAATGGTAGCATTAAACCAGATGAAGCCCTATCCTTGGGGGCTAAGATTATGAAAGAACACTTGAATCTCTTCATCAACCTTACAGAGCACATCCACGATGTGGAAATAATGGTTGAAAAGGAAGAAGATCAAAAGGAAAAGGCTATCGAAATGACAGTGGAAGAATTGGACTTCTCAGTAAGGAGTTACAACTGCTTAAAGAGGGCTAATATCAACACTGTTGGAGAGCTGATACTAAAAACCGAGGAAGAGATGATGAAGGTGAGAAATCTAGGGAAGAAGTCCCTTGAAGAGGTTAAGAATAAATTAGCTGAACTCGGACTCGCTTTGAAATCGTCAGATGATTAAGGAGGGTTGAAATGAGCAAAAGAAGAAAGTTTGACCGCCCGTCAGACCAAAGACAGGCTATGATTAGGAACATGGTTACATCTCTTCTTAAGGAAGAAGAAATTCAAACTACTGTAACCAGGGCTAAGGACACAAAAAGAGTAGCAGAGAAAATGATAACCCTCGCAAAAAGAGGGGACCTACATGCAAGAAGGCTTGCATCTAGAGTTATATATGAGCCGGCAGTTGTTCAAAAATTATTCAACGAAATCGGACCTAAGTATGCCGATAGAAATGGTGGCTATACAAGGATATTAAAGCTTGGGCCAAGAAGGGGCGACGGGGCTGAAATAGCAATATTAAAATTAGTATAATTTTTAAATGAGTAAAGGTGGGAAGACCCCACCTTTTTTCGTTACCTATATTTAATTAGTTACTGTCTTTTCATAAACTTTTTTTGCATATTCAATCTTTTCCCGTTCACTTTCTATTACTGAAGCATATGGAAAATTTTTCGATACCTTATCAAATTCTTTCAGGTACTTATCTGCCTTTTTTTCGTCCTTGTCCCGGAGGGTGGCGTAGGCATACTCTGTCCTTATAACTGATGGATATTTTTTCATCAACTTTAGGAAATTTTCAAATTCCTTGTCTATTATATCAGTTATCTTATCCAAGTTGGTCCTATTAACAAGGTATGTGTAAATCAAGTCGACTTTTAGTAGGCTACGGTTCAATGGGTGCAAATTTGTTTCCTTTTCTAAGAGGCTTGAAATTTCCTTTTCTGCTTCCACAAAGTCATTCCTATCCATAATACTATCAGTATGGAAAACAGCCATGGTTGCAATTATCATATTTTCTAAGTCCTCATCTGTAGGCATTTGTAATAATTCTTCCGGCATATCTTTAATCCTGATGCCATTGGTTTGTAGTTCGTTGACCTTTAGCTGTCCCCAAAAGGCTTGGTTTGCTTTTTGGCTTTGGCTAATTTGCTTGATATTATAGCCGTCGTTTCCTAGCTTCTTTATAGGGATGGCATTTACAACTCCTAAATATAGGCCTGAAACAAGTGTTGTACCTAAGAAGACATAAAGGCTAAAGCCGGTATTTAATTTTTTTATCAGCAAAAAGGCAATTAGTGAAGATATAAAGTTAAATATAGCTCCTCCTAAGTTATATAGTACATAGGGAATTTTCCCGTCAACCTGGTCCGGTGGGGACATGATACACTGACCGCCGGTGCCGGCAAGTGAATACTTTTTAAATTTCAATTTACCATTTATCTTAACCAGCATCAGATTACCAACCCTAAAGGAGGCAAACCTATAGCCTGTCAAAAGACCAAAGACCATATGTCCAAGCTCATGGATAATTACCTGAATATAGAAGGCTAAATAAAGGGCGATTATACCGCCTAGTAGACCGTCAATGGGTGAACTTCCCTTCAGTGGACAGGACATAGCATTCTTACTCAGGGTAAAACCAATCACAGCTCCAATTCCTCCAAAGGCAATAATAGATAATATAGAAGTAAATACCTCCTTGATATTTGTTTTATTTTTTTGATTACTTTTCATTCTCTACCTCCAAATCTTTGTCATAGTGATTATAACAAATATAGAGATGAAAGTAAATATTGACTTTATATTTTGAAATCATTTAAAGAAAGACCCTTTATGGGGAGTATTCCAACAAACAAGCTATATAAATAAAAGTAAATTAAAAATAATTTATCACATTGACACAATTACTTTTATATGTTAGAATACTATATATAAAAAATGATGAAGTTCAGATTGGAGGCTAAGATGCAAAAGAAAAAGATATCAATAACCGTTATTAGAAGACTTCCAAAGTATTATAGGAAATTGGAAGATTTAGAGAGAATAAAAATCTCTAGGGTTTCTTCTCAAGAACTATCTGACCTCACAGGTTTTACTGCGTCTCAAATTAGACAGGACCTAAATAATTTTGGAGGCTTTGGCCTACAGGGATATGGCTACAATGTAAAGGAATTAAAGAGCAATTTAGGAGAAATACTTGGACTAAACAGTGTTCACAACACCTGCATAGTTGGTGCCGGAAACCTTGGTTCAGCTATAGCTAACTTTAAGGGTTTTGAAGATGCCGGTTTTAAGATTGTGGCGATTTTGGACTCGGACAAGGATATAATTGGTAAAAAAATCTCCGGCATAAAGGTTGAGTCGTCTGATAATATGGAAAAGCTAATTAAGGATAAGGACATAGAGATAGCTGTCTTGACCGTTTCAAAGAAGAATGCTCAGGATGTTGCTGAGGAATTGGAAGAGGCCGGTATTAAGAGTATTTGGAACCTTACTACAGCTGACTTAGATGTTAGTGAAAATGTTATTGTGGAAGATGTGAGCTTGAAGGATTCGCTCTTTACACTTTCTTATTTTATGAGGGAGAAGCATAATTAGTGTGGAATTAAATAGTGCTTAAAAGGCTTGTTATAACTCTTTTGTTATGACAGGCTTTTTTAATTGACATTATGGTTAAAAGTGTTTTCATTTCATAAAATTTTGTTACTGGATTGCTTCGTCGGCTTAATGACGGGGCTAGGGGTAATTGCTTTATCTCTTCTGTCTTTACAATTATAATTGGCTGGTATTTGCAACTAATGTTTAAACTTGTGGTCATTGGCTTTTCAATAATTTCAAACAAATATACCGACTTTATGGTATAATAATATATTAGAGGTGAAATAATGCGTAGGGAAATTCCGATATACCTTCCGGACTTACCGGTTGGTATAAGGTTATTAAATATTAAAAACACTCCATTTTCTTGGAGGAAGTCTATACAGTTATTGCAAGTCCTGGAGGGGTCCCTTGGGGTAACAGTCGAGAACGAGTCCTATAGCCTGCATGCTGGTCAGGTTGACATAATCAACGAGGATGAGGTCTACAGCTTCAAGTCTGACGAGGACAATGTAATCTTACTTATAGACATTGACCCGAACTTCTTTGAGAAATTTTACGATGATGCCAGAGAGGTCTTTTATTATGCAGATGAGACAGCTAGTGGTGAAGAGGAAAAGTATATTGGCTTAAAGAAACTCATAGACATCATTTATTACGAGTGCTTGAAGAAGTATGATGACTATGAGGAAAAGATTGAGGAAAAAACCCTTGAGCTGATGTACTACCTTTTGAACAACTTCCACTACCTTTACTATGAAGGAGAGGGTGTGGAATGGAACGAGGAGACCTTTAACAGGTCCCACAGGATTGTAAAGTACATTTCCAACAATTATATGGACAAGGTGAGCCTGCAGGACATTGCCGACCAGGAGTTTTTAACCAGCCAGTACCTTTCTTTTAAGATAAAGGATACCTTTGGGCAGACCTTTAATGAGTATGTGTCCCAGATGAGGGTTGAGGAGTCCACTAAGCTCCTTTTGGATACGGACAAGTCCATTCAGGAGATTGCTGAGGATATTGGTTTTTCCCACAGCAGGTATTACAATAAGCATTTTAAGTTAAACTACAACATGACACCCTTGCAGTACAGGAAGAAGTACAAGATGAACAAGAAGGAGTATGAGGCCCTAAGGCAGTATGAAGACCTTGACTTGGAGAGGGCAGAGGACTTCATCTACAGGTTTATTGAAGATTATGAAAGGTACGAGTATGACAACAGGATTATTAAGATAGACTTAGACTTAAGTGGTGAGTCTATTGGTGAATACAGGAAGCCGACCATTATTGACTTGGGCGACATTTATCTCCTTTTGGAACAGGAAAATCGGAATATACTTTCTGAAGTCTTAAGGGAAATCGAGCCGGAGTATGGGGTTATTAGAAGGCTTTTCTCTGAGGATATGGATGTTTACAGGGGTGGCGGGCACAGGCTTATCAACTGGACCAGGGTTGAGAATGTCTTGGAATACTTGGATGAAATTGAACTGAAGCCTATCATTATGAAGGAAGGCATTGAGGACAATATTTTACAAGACTTCCTAGAATACTTTCATGGTTCCTTTCCGGACATTGGGGACTGTTTGAGGGATGACCTTTCTGACTTTGAAATTATTAATATGAAGTCCAACATGAACCCCTATTATGACAGGATTGAAATGGCTTCATTTGCTATAAAGAAGCACTTGGAGGAGGGAAAGACCATCCTCTTTGAGATGATCGATGAGGTGAGTCGTGATATTATTTTGGAAAATGAGACCTTCTTTGGTGGTAAGGGGCTTTTTACTTCCAACTATCTTAAGAAGCCTTCTTACTATGCTTGGCTCTTGTTATCTACTTTGGGAGATGAGATAATCAAGGCAGGCGAGGGCTACTTCGTCACCAAGTCGGAGGGTGAATACCAAATCCTACTTTACAATGCCAAAGAGTTGTCTGAAGACAGTCCGAAAAAGACCTTGGAGAAGAGGTATTCTATCAATATGAGGAATATGGAGAAGGACTTTCAAATCACAAGGTATGAACTCAACAGTAAGAAGGGGTCTGTTTATGACAAGTGGCTGGGGTTAAATTCGCCGGTGAGGTTAGATGATGACAGCTGGGAGCTCTTGAGTGAATATGTTCACCCGGAGGTGGAGTTCGAATATATGGTCAAGAGGCCTATCTCTAACCTTTATGCTGAAATCCCGCCTTATGGTGTAGCCTTGTTTGTTTTGAGTGAATATGAATAGGATACCATCCTCCCATTCATTCAAAGGGCTACAATCCAAATGATGTGGCAATCCAGCAATGAAAGCTTAGGCAGAGGATAAAAAAGTCCTCTGGATCGCAGGCTTCGCTCGCGATGACGGCTGAATTTAATGGAATTATAAAATACTCCACTGGAGGTTGTTGATGAAATTTTGGGATTTATATAAGCAGTTTGGCTACATGCCGGTTTTTTTAGGTAAATTATTATACGAGGACAAGAAGATTAAGAGGGCTGTTGCAACCAAAGACTATAAGCAGTTCAAGTATGAAATTGAAGATGGGGATATAAAGAAAACCCAAATTATCCTTGATGACAATTATAAAATTGAGGGATTTAGGTGCTCTTGTGATCCCAGGGAGGGTATCTGCCCACATGTCATATGTGGACTGATACACTTGTCTGAATTTAAGGAAACAGATGACCACTTTAAAAGGTTGGAAGCGAAGACTGCCCTGCTTGCAGGCTATGATAAGCTGGACCTACAAAGGAGTCAAGAGCTCAAACTTGAAGTTTTTTTAGAGGCAGGATATGTTGCAAGCTACGGAAATGCAAAAAGA
Source organism: Tissierellia bacterium (assembly GCA_012520935.1). Lineage (GTDB taxonomy): Bacteria > Bacillota > Clostridia > Tissierellales > Peptoniphilaceae > JAAYNG01. The sequence goes on from JAAYNG010000017.1 coordinate 43,295, forward strand.
CTTTCCCTTTCTCTTAAAATCGGCTTGGATAAGACCTATGTTGTAAGGAGCATAGGAAGTCTTTTGGACAGCTTGACAGGCTTGACTACGATTAGGTATGGAAACAGGTTTACACTTGATCCTAATAGTCAGCACTTCAATGAAACCGACCAAGGGATTATCGACTTTATTGCAGCAGGTCAATATCAAGAAAACGGGTCCTATTCTTCAAGGGATATCATATACTATAGGAATGCAATCAGGCCTGTCTTGGGTAAGTTAAAGGGGAAGGAAGTTTATTTAACTAGCGAAAAATATGGGCTTAACAAGTTAAAGACAATGATTGTTGAAGGTAACCCTCCCACCCACCTATCCCTCACAGGGGATGGGGATGATTACATTTTAAAAAAGGACAAGGCTTTAACCTTTGCAATCACCGACGACTTTTCTTATATTTTTTATGATGGGCTTGTTTACAAGACTACAAGCGATTTTATGAAAAGAAATGGAATCATCTATAGGGAGTTTATTGAGAAAGATATCCAAGAAATAGAGATTGGTAAGAAAGACCTTGACTTATTTGTCAACAAGGTCCTTGTAAATGTTTCCTCTGTATCAAAGGTTGATATGGATGAGTCCTTGAGTGATAGGATAAAGATTGAGCCTTTGGAGGCTGAGTTTTACATTGACTTTGAAGATTCTGTACTTGTGGGAGACTTGATATTCAAGTATGGACCGTATGAGTTCACTACAAAGGACGAGGGTGGGACCTATGATGTTGCTGTCTTAAGGGACAGCGAGAGGGAGGCTGAAATCCTTGAATCCCTTAAAAAAACAGGTTTTTCTTTAAGTGGGGGCAGGCTGGAACTAAAGGATGAAGACAGGATCTTTGAACTCTTGTCCGGGAAGGAAGATATTTCGGGATTTTCAAATCTTAAAATCTTCTACTCGGAAGACCTTAAGAGGATGAACGATGTTTCTAGGGCAAAGATGAAGAGTGTATTTAGTTATAATCCGGGCATTGACCTCTTGGAGATAAACTTCCGGACTGAAGGACTGGGGGACATAGACTACACTGCCCTCTTTGATTCCATAAAAAAGAAGAAGAAGTATTTTAAACTCAAGACAGGGGACTTTATTTCCATAGACGAGGACACTCAGGAACTCTTGGAGGACCTTTACAAGAACGGGGACTTGGACCCTAAAAAGTTCACTGAAGGGGACTTGAAGATTCCCAAGTACAGGTCCTTTTATTTGGATGCCTTTATAAGGTCAAGGAAGCTAGACCATATGGAGGAGAATGTAGACTTAAAAAGATTGGTTGAGAGCGTAAAAAATGGAGAAGAAAGGGAATATAAACTGCCGACCGGTATCACTGCTGACCTTAGGGCCTACCAGGTGAGGGGCTACCAATGGATGAAAAACCTGCAAGAGTTTG
>JAAYNG010000104.1 GCA_012520935.1 Tissierellia bacterium
AAAAATCATTTGAAAGGCATAAGGAGATGGGGATAACATCTGATGATGAGCCTTACACCATACCGGGAGGCTCTTCTTCAATTTATTTTATAACTGACCCGGATGGATATGAGGTTGAAATTATAGGTCCAAAAATTAAATAAGAAATCAAAAAACTTGGGGATAAAAAGTCACCCAAGTTTTTATTTTATTATCTATTCATCAATTCAACTACATCATTTGTATACTTAACAGGGTCTTCTATTGGAAGCCCTTCTATTAATCTTGCTTGGTCAAATAGTATCCCTGTCAATAGTTTTAACTTGTCTTTGTCATTTTTTTCTGCATCCTTTAAGGTGTCAAAGACCTTGTGATTAGGGTTAATTTCAAGGATTTTCTTTGCCTTAACCTGTTCGTTATTTGGCATATGAGATAGTATTTTTTCCATCTCTATTGAGATTTCACCCTCGCTGGATAGGCAGACCGGGCTTGAAGTAAGTTTCTTTGAAGGGATTACTGAAGTAACCTTATCTCCTAGAATTTCCTTCATATCTTTGAACAGGCCTTCGTTTTCCTTGGTTACCTTTTCTATTTCTTCCTTCTTTTCTTCATCCTCTTCAATACCTAAGTCATCAGAAGAAACTGACCTAAATTCTACCCCATCATATTCATTAATCACCTTTATAGAGAATTCATCCACCTCATCTGTGAGGTATAGTATATCGAAGTCTTTAGACCTTACCAACTCTGTTTGAGGTAGCTTATCTATAGAATCATTTGAGTCTCCTGTAGCATAGTAGATATACTTTTGTCCTTCCTTCATATTTTCCTTATACTCTTTAAAGGAAAGCTGCTTTTTCTCCTTACCTGAATAGAATAGTAGGAGGTCTTGAAGTGTAGACTTGTTCATTCCAAAGTTTTGGTAGACTCCAAACTTTAATTGCTTTCCAAAGCTTTCAAAGAACTTTTCATAGGCTTCCCTATCATTTTGTAGCATGTTTTCAAGTTCTTGTTTAATCCTGTCCTCTATTTTTTTAGCTATCGCCTTAAGTTCCCTAGTATGCTGCAAGACTTCCCTCGAAATATTTAAGCTGATATCCTCTGAGTCAACCACACCCTTAACAAATGAGAAATAGTCAGGTAGCAGGTCACTACACTTTTGCATGATGAGAACTCCACTTGAATAGAGTTCAAGACCTTTTTCATATTCTCTAGTGTAAAAGTCAAATGGGGGTGTTTCCGGCAGATAAAGTATTGCCTTAAAACTAAGAGTACCATCCACATTCATATGGATATATTTAAGTGGTTTATCAAAGCCGAAATGCCTGTCCTTATAATACTCTATATAGTCTTCTTCCTTAAGCTCTGACCTGTTTTTTCTCCATATAGGGACCATGCTGTTAAGAGTTTCTTCTTCAACATAGGATTCGACTTTTTCTTCTTCCCCTTCTTCAACAATTCTGGACTTTGTGACACCCATTTTTATTGGGTAGCGGATATAGTCGGAGTATTTTTTTATTATGTCACGCAACCCGTATTCTTTTATAAACTCATCGTAATTTTCTTCGTCGGTGTTGTCTTTTATTTCCATTATGACATCTGTACCAACTGTGTCTTTTTCGGCTTCAGAAATGGTAAAGCCTTCCACGCCACTGGATTCCCACTTATAAGCCTTATCGGCACCAAAGGCTTTTGAAATAACCGTAACCTTTTTAGACACCATAAAGGCCGAATAGAAACCAACACCGAATTGACCGATGATATCTATGCTACTGTTCATTTCCAACTCTTGTTTAAAGTCTAAGGAACCACTTTTCGCTATGATACCTAGATTGTTTTCAAGCTCCTCTTCTGTCATACCGATTCCGGTGTCAGAAACCGTAAGAGTCCTTTTTTCTTCATCTGCTTTAATCTTAATATAAAAGTCTTCTCGATTAAACTTAATTGATTCATCAGTTAATGCCTTATAATAAATCTTATCAATAGCATCAGAGGCATTAGAAATAAGTTCTCTTAAAAAGATTTCCTTATTTGTGTATATTGAATTAATCATTAAATCTAATAACTTTTTAGACTCGGCTTTAAATTCTTTCACAATAAAACCCCTTTTCTGTTTTGTATTAGCACTCGAGGAATAAGAGTGCTAATAACATTATGACATAATATATTATTTTTGTCAAGTTTTAGAAGAAATTAATATAGGCGAATAAAAACTTTATATACTCGTCATCTCGAGCGTTAGTGTGGCGATCCGGTGCGAATTATTGCTTTAGATATATTCAATACTTATGGATTGCTTCGTCGCTAGGCTCTTCGTAATGACACAATGCGAAATTAATAAGTCTAAACTACTTGCTCCACAAACCCAAAGACTTTTCGTAGGCACTTCTTTCTGCCTGCTTGAACTCATCTATATATTTTATATTTGGAGGGAAGCTGGCAAGTTTTGCATAACCATTCTCTAGCAATATATGGTTGAAGCAGAGCCTAGTTAGTTCATCTCTTGTTGGGTCATTTGTTTCTGGTAGGTCAAGCCAGACATACCTTAAGAGTCTCTTATACCTATCATAGTCAGAAACATCCTTTTCTAAGTAGACAGTCCTCCCCTCTAAGTTATCTTTAGTGAATTGATAGGCTTCCTCTCCAAAGAACTCGACATTCTTGTTTGGATGTTTAGTTTCAGGAGAGTCAACCAAGATAAGCCTTACTGTTTCTTGACCATTGCCCCTGTCAACAATAATTGTATCCCCGTCCACAACCCTTACTAGCTTTGCAATTTCAAAATTTTTCTTACTGTGGTCACTAATAAGGACCTGCCTATTGTTTGGATTCCAGTCCACATTTTTTCCAAACAATTCTGCAACAAGTCTTAAAGGAACAAAGGTCCTCCCGTTTTTTATTTGTGGTGGAACATCAGCCAGTCTTTTCTCTTGACCCACTTGATAGTACTTGTCATTTATTTTTAGGACTACATCTTTATCAAGACCCTTTAAGCTTACTTCTTTACTATCTTTATTCCATGTAACTTCAATGGCAAGATTTTCTGAGATAAGCCTAATGGGGACCATGGTCCTTCCATTTTCAATAAAGGGTTGAACCTCAGTTTCAACTTCTTGACCATTGATAAGGATTGATATTTGACCTGCCTGGCTTATGTTTGAAAAAAACAAAAGCAGGCATGGAATTAATATAATTATTTTCTTCATAGAACCTCCTCCTAGGGAAATTATACAGAAAAATCAAAAAATAGTCAAAACACAAGAATACTATTCCGATTTTACAAGAAAGATATTTAAGTTTTCCTCTATTTGTGGTATAATCCTTACTGTATGAAAACTTTAAATAAAAAACAAACTAATGAAATTTTAAATATTTTGGAAGTGATGTTTCCAGATGCCAAGGCAGAATTAGTTCACACTAATCCCTTTGAGCTTTTAATTGCCACAATACTCTCAGCTCAAACTACTGATGTGAGGGTAAATATAGTGACGGAGGACTTATTTAAAGAAGTTAAGACCCCTGAAGATTATATAAAAATGGGCGAGGAAGAGCTGGCTGAAAGGATTAGGTCCATAGGCTTTTTTAACACTAAAAGTCGAAACATTATAGCTACATGCCATAGGCTTATTGATGAATATGGGGGTGAAGTGCCAGGCAATATGGAAGACTTGGTCACATTGCCGGGTGTTGGAAGGAAGACTGCCAATGTTGTTTTAAGTGTAGCCTTTGGTGTACCTGCCATCGCAGTTGATACCCATGTCTTTAGGGTTACTAACAGGCTTGGTATAGTTGCAGAAAAGGATGTTGTGGCTACTGAAGAGGCATTGATGAAAAAGATAGATAAGAATAGATGGAGTAAGGCCCACCACTTGTTTATTTTCTTAGGCAGGTATATGTGTAAGGCAAGGCGGCCGGAATGTGAGAGATGTGACTTAAGTGAAATATGTATGAAGAGGATTTGATAAAATGGATAATAAGAAGAATTTAATTTTTGCCCTTGATATAGGAACTAGGACTATAATAGGAATAGCTGGAGAGTATACTGAGGATGAAGAACTAATCGTCAAAGCCCATAAGATTACAGAGCACAAGAAAAGGTCAATGCATGACGGTCAAATACACGATATAGAAGGCGTATCCAAAGATGTTAGAAAAATTATAGATGAAATAGAAGGAGAACTTGGAGTCAAGTTTGATGTTGTTTCTATTGCTGCTGCTGGTAGGGCATTGAGGACTAAGAAGACTTCAATTGAAATTTCCTTTGACGATAGGGTTGAAATAAACAGGAGCCATGTTGATAATTTAGAGCTACAGGCCATAAAAAAGGCGCAAGATGAGATAAATGCAGAAGAAGAGCTGGCCGGAGTTTCTTATTACAGTGTAGGTTATACAATTTCCGGCTACTATTTAGATGAGGATAGGATTGACAACTTAGTGGGACATAGGGGCGAAAGGATTGGCTGTGATGTCCTTGCCACATTCCTGCCAAGGGGAGTTGTAGAGAGTTTATATACAGTTATCTCTAAGGTTGGCTTGGAGGTAGGGTCAATGACTCTGGAGCCTATAGCTGCAATGAATGTTGCCATTAAGAAAGATTTAAGGCTACTTAACCTTGCCTTGGTTGACATAGGGGCGGGAACATCAGATATTGCCATTACAAAAGAGGGTGACATTGTTGCCTATGGCATGACCCAAACTGCAGGTGATGAAATAACTGATGAAATTTCAAGGCAGTTTCTTTTGGACTTCAATGATGCTGAGACTTTGAAAACTTCATTAAATAAGGAAAATGAACACAAGTTTAAAAATATATTGGGTATCGACTTTAACCTGACAACTGATGAGGTTATAGAAAAGATAGGTCCTGTTGTGGAAACGATTGCAACGGAGATAGCTGATAAGATTTTAGAATACAATGAAAAGGCTCCAAGTGCGGTATTTCTAGTTGGTGGGAGTAGTCAATTTCCTGGCATTGCCGAACTAATTGCCAACAGGTTGGAAATTCCAGCAGAGAGGGTTGTAATTAGGGACTTGACAGCCATAGACTTTGTAAAAAATTTGGACATAAAGACACCGGACTATATTACTCCAGTGGGTATTGCCATTGAAGGGGCTGAAGAAAAATACAAGAGTTTCATAAGGGTCAAGTTTAATGGTAGTGACTTCAGGATGTTCAATACTGATAGCGTAAGGGTTTCTGACCTGCTTTTAATGGTTGGTTTTGATATTAAGAAACTCATGCCAAAACTTTCAGATGAGTTTGCCTTCTTCATAGATGGTAGGAAGAGGTACTTGGACTCCAATGGGGAAGGGGCTAAAATCCTAGTTAACGGAGAGGAGTCTAATATCCGTAAGGAATTGAAGAATGACGATGTTATTGAAATAATTGAACCGGAAACTATTGTAAAAGAAACCCATATTGCAGAAGTGGTTGATTTTGATAAGTATGTTGAATATGAAGGGGACTTTATCCAGCTGGTAAGGGGGGTTACACTTAACGGCCAAGAAGCTAAACCAAATGATATACTAAAACCAATGGATGAAATAAAGTTATTGGAAATAAGAACAGTGGGAGACTTAAGGGAATACCTTGATGTTCCTTTCTTCAAGCAGGCTATTGTCAATGATGAAGAAGCCGGTGACCAAACTTTATTGAAGTCAGAAGATAAGGTTTACTTTGTTGAAAAAGCAGGCGAGGAAAAGCCTGAAGAGAATGCTCCTATACAAAAGCCAAAGGCCGAGAGCCATGGTGAAGATGGAGTAAAAAAAATTGGTCTTTCAGTAAATGGTGAATTCACTGTTTATGAGTATGATAAGGATAATTTTGTCTTTGTAGACCTCTTTGACCATGTGGATATAGACTTGACGAAGCCGCATGGGGACTTGGTTCTAAAGATTAATGATGAACCTGCCGATTATATGAGGGCTTTGAAAGATGGGGATAAAATTGAAATAAGATGGGAGTAGAGATATGAAAAAATCTTTGATTTTGATCATTAGCTCAGTTGCAGTCTTCCTACTTGCAATTGGGATTACTGCCTACAGGACCTATGAAGAAGTTGTAAATGTTGACTTTATTTATCCAGGTATAACCATTGGCGGAAAGAGCGTTTACGGACTTAACAGGGAACAGGCAATTGAGAAATTGAACATAGATTTTTACCATGAAAATGCAAATAACAAGCTAATTATGAAGGCTAATGAGTATCAGGTGGAAGTTACACCTGAAGATGTGGGTTTCAGATGGAATGTGGAAGATGCTGTTGAAAGAGCCTATGCTATAGGGAGGACGGGAAATCCTTTGGTAAGGTATAGGAAGATAAAAGAAGTAGAGAGTGGACAAAATATTCCAGTGGAATTATTGTATGATGAAGATAAAATTGAAGATATAGTAAGAAATACTAGCATTGTTGTCAATAAAGAGCCCGAAGAAGGTGAATTTGAATTTATTGATGGCAGGATTATAGCCCATGATGGGAAACCTGGCTATAAGGTTGATGAAGAATTTCTGAAGGAAGAACTTACGACTTATGCAAAGACCTTATATACCTTAAAAGAACCAAAAGCTATTGACCTTATTGTTGAAGAAGTGAAACCGGAAAAGTCTACAGATTATGAGAGGATAAATGGGGTAATTGGAAGGTTCTCAACCTCTTTAAAGGGGAGTTCTGCAGATAGGATATTCAATGTTAGACATGCGATGGAAGCAGTAAGTGGGAAGATGCTAAATCCAGGTGAAAGTCTTTCTTTTAATGAAAGCACTGGCCCAAGGTCAGTAAGAAATGGCTATAAGAATGCTTCGGTTATCATAAATGGTAAATATGAAGATGGGACAGGGGGTGGTGTTTGTCAAACATCGACTACCCTATATAATGCCT
>JAAYNG010000105.1 GCA_012520935.1 Tissierellia bacterium
AAAAGTTTTTTAGCTTTGGAATCAATAAAAAAATTCAACAAGCCGATGATATTTTCTATCTCATCGGCTGGTCTTTTCCAGTTTTCTGTTGAAAAAGCATATAAAGAGAGGACTTCAACCCCTATTTCAGATGCGAAGTCCACTATTTTTTCTACTGTCTCCGTTCCTTTTTTATGACCAAAAGTTCTGGGCATATTTCTTTTTTTAGCCCATCGCCCATTTCCATCCATAATTATTGCAATATGTCTTGGAAGTGGCTTCTGTTTAATTTCATATAAGGAAGGCTTTTCATTCATAGTAATTATTATATCTCCATTAATTCTTCTTCTTTTTCTTTTGTTATTTTGTCAACATCTTCAATATAACTATCAGTTATTTTTTGAATTGTTTCTTCAGCCTTTTTCTTCTCATCCTCAGTTAATTCTTTATCTTTTTCCATCTTTTTTATTTGGTCATTGATATCTCTTCTTACATTCCTTATAGCAACTTTAGAATTTTCAGCCTCTTTTTTTACAACTTTTGAAAGTTCAACACGCCTTTCTTCAGTAAGTTGAGGAATGATTAATCTAATAACCTTGCCATCATTTGAAGGGTTAAGTCCAAGATCAGATATTAAAATACTTTTCTCTATAGCACCAATTTGATTAGAATCAAAAGGTTGAATCAAAATCATCCTAGCCTCAGGAGCAGATACATTAGCTACCTGATTAATAGGGGTAGCTTGACCATAATAGTCTACAGTTATCTTATCCAAAAGTCTTGGATTTGCCCTTCCAGCTCTAATTGTGTCTAGCTGCTCTCTATAAACTGTAACTGTTTTCGACATCTTTTCTTTTGCTTCTTTTTCTAGATCAGAAATCATTACTATTCCCCCTTTACATATGTTCCAATTATTTCATCGCTGACAACTTTATTAAAATTATCTAGGTCATCCATGCCAAAAATGATAACAGGAATTCTGTATTCTTTAAGAAGTAACGCTGCAGATTGGTCAATTACTCCAAGACCTTTTTCTATTATTTCGGTCATTGATAAAACATCATATTTTTTTGCATCAGAATACATATTTGGATCTTTATTATAGCATCCATCAACTCCATTTTTTGCAAATAAAGCAATTTCTGCTCCAACTTCTAAACCTCTAACAGCTGTTGTAGTATCAGTGGAAAAATAAGGATTTCCTGTACCTCCAACAAAAATAGCAATTTCTCCATTAGAAAGCCTTTTTCTTATCTCTTGAGTTTTGGATACTTGAGAAAGTTTCGGAATATCAAAGGCTGAAACTACAAATGCATTTACTCCATTTGATATAAGCCTATCTTCCAAAGCTAGTCCATTCATCACTGTACCAAGCATACCGATACTATCTGAAGTGAATCGATTAAGGGTAGAATCCAGCCTACCTCTCCAAAAATTACCTCCACCCACTACAACAGAAACCTCTATACCTGCTTGGTTAATTTCTTTTAACTTTAGAGCCAAAGAATCAACAAATTTATCATCTATACCGGTCTTATCTCCAGATAAGGCTTCACCACTAATCTTAAAAATTACTCTTTTATATCTCATTTCCCTTGCATTTGTTTTTGAACTTCAGCTTGGAAGTCTTCTTCTCTTTTTTCCATCCCTTCTCCAACTTCAAATCTTTCAATTTCTGCAATCTTAATACTTCCGCCCAATTCTTTTGCTGTTTTTTCAACCAAAGCTTTTACTGTCATATCAGGCTCTTTAACAAAAGGTTGTTCTAATAAGCAAACATCTCTTAATTCTTTTTGAAGTCTTCCTTCTACCATTTTTTCAATTATTTCTCTAGGTTTAGCTTTTTTACCAGCTTTTTCTTCTTCTTCTGATTCATTTATAGCTTGATTTAATAATATTTCTCTTTCATGAGCAATATAATCTGTATCAATATCTTCTCTTGCAATATATTTAGGGTTCATGCTTGCCACTTGCATAGATATATCTTTTCCAAGCTCTTCAAGTTTAGAAGTTTCTATATCACTTTCTAATACGACTAAAACAGCTATCCTTGTTCCATGTATATATCCATAAACCCCACCATTTGACTTTTCTTTAATAGAAAATCTTCTAAGTGAAAGTTTTTCTCCAATAACTGATACTTTTTCATTTAAAATATCCTCTATTGTATTTGAGCTATTTGGATAATTAAGTTTTAAAAGAGCCTCCACATCTGCAGGTTTTTCTTTTAATACTACTTCTGCAACATTTTTAACAAAATCAATAAAATCATTATTTTTAGCAACAAAATCTGTTTCTGAATTAACTTCAAGAACTAAGCCTGATTTGTTGTCATCAGTTAATAGCATTTCAACTACACCTTCTGCAGCAATTCTTCCTTGTTTCTTTGCTACACTAGCAAGTCCTTTTTCTCTTAAAAAATCTACTGCCTTATTCATATCGCCACTTGTCTCTTGTAATGCTTTTTTTGCATCCATAAGACCTGCACCTGTTTTGTCCCTAAGCTCCTTAACCATTTTTGCACTAATTTCCATAAATAACCTCCTGCTTTAAAAATGGTAAGAGTAAGTTATACTCTTACCTTATATATTTTCTATTTACTCTTCTACCTTTACTGCTGAATCTAAAACAGATACTTTATCCTCATTGTCATTTTCTTCTGATTCATTAGTCATTTGATATCCTTGTCTTGCCTCTATTACTGCATTTGCAATTGTTTCAGTAATAAGTTTGACTGCTCTTATAGCATCATCATTTCCAGGAATTGCATAATCAACTTCTTCAGGATCGCAATTTGTATCTACAATAGATACTACTGGAATTCCAAGAATATGAGCTTCTCTAACTGCAATTTTTTCTTTTTTAGGATCCACTACAAATAAAAGATCTGGTAGTCTTTCCATATTTTTAATACCGCCTAAAAACTTTTCAAGTCTTTCTCTTTCAAGTTTTAGCTTAATTACTTCTTTCTTAGGTAAAACATCGAAAGTTCCATCTTCTTCCATAGCCTCTAAAGCATGTAGTCTGTCAACTCTTCTCTTAATAGTTCCAAAATTTGTTAACATACCACCTAACCATCTTTGGCTTACATAATGCATGTCGCACCTTTTTGCCTCTGATTCAATTGCTTCTTGTGCCTGTTTCTTAGTACCTACAAATAATATTTCTCCCTTGCTTCCAAGTATTGTTTTAACAGCTTCGTAAGCTTCATCAAGCTTTTTAACCGTTTTTTGGAGATCTATAATATAGATACCATTTCTTTCTGCAAAGATATACTTTGCCATCTTAGGATTCCATCTCCTAGTCTGATGACCGAAGTGAACTCCTGCTTCCAATAAATTTTTCATTGATACTACTGCCAAATAAATACACCTCCGTTTTTTGTTGACCTCCACTAATCGCACTTGTAAAAGAAACCACAAGGGCAACCCCTTTTACATTGACTAGTGTGCGTAATCACCAAAGTATTATACCATAAAGCTTTTACTAATGCAAATAAAAAAGAGCATTCCTTACGAAATGCTCTCCTTGCTCTTAAAGAACGCTAATTCCTTCAGCTTGTAGTCCTTTTTCGCCTTCTACAACTTCAAATTCAACTTCTTCTCCTTCATCAAGAGTTTTAAATCCTTCCTTGTTGATTTGTGAGAAGTGAGCGAAAACATCATTTCCTTCTTCTGTTGTTATAAAACCATAGCCTTTTTCTGCGTTGAACCACTTAACTGTTCCTTTCATTTCTTACCTCCGAAATTTTATTCTTTAATTCGTGCTAATAAACTACAATAAAATTTCAGAGCATATAAAACCGAAACTATTGTGTTACTAAGAATTAAAGTACCGATGTAATAATAGCATAGATTATTTTAAAATGCAAGCAGAAAATTTATAATATTCCACAACATCTACATTTATTACATATTATTTTTATATAATTATTGATAATCTATATCAATAAAAGAAAGCTCAGCTGATGTCAGATTACCTAAGTAAACATTGTTTAAGTGATTTTTTGAAATATCATAAGCTCTCTTCATCGTTTCCAGCTTAGTTGCAGGAATATTCATTTTTTTATTAGGAAAATATCTCGAAATATGCAAAGAAATATTTGGATTTATTTTCAATAGATTTCTTGCTAACTCATCAATTTCTTCATCTTTACTATTAATTTCATCTATTAACAAAAAAGTAACTTCAACATGGGATTTCTCATTAGCTATTTGAATATTTCTAATTACAGGACCGGGACGACCTCCACAAATATTCTTGTAAAAATCTTCACTTATTCCTTTTAAGTCAATATTCCATGCATCAATAACTTCAGTAATCTCTTTCATTGGTCCTTCATTTAAATATCCATTAGAAACAGCTACAGTATATAGACCTTTTTCTTTAGCAAGCTTTGCTATCCTATACATTTGTTCATAATTCATAGTAGGCTCATTATAAGTGAAAGCAATGCCTTTACACTTTGATTCAATTGCTCTATCAACAATATTTTTATCACTTGTTTGAAAATTATTAATAAATTGCGTAGGTAAACTTACAAGTTGATAATTTTGACAAAAAAGACATGTAAGGTTACAACCAGCTGTTCCAATAGAATAAACTAGGTCCCCCCTATGAAAATTGTATAAAGGTTTCTTTTCAATTGGGTCGATTGCTTCACTAACATAATGACCATCTGTAAGTGAATATAAAACTCCGCCAACATTAATTCTCACAGAACATTTTCCTGTCTTTGAATCACTAATTATACAATTATTCGGACATAGTAAACACTTTACCTTATTTCCTTTCTTCTCCCAGTAAGAAGCTGGCTTAATCTTCTTCATATCTAACTACTTCAAACCTTTCTAACGAAAAAACTTCCTCTGGTCTTATTCCTGCCTTCTGTAAAGCAATCAAAACTTGGTGTTCAACAGTCTCAACGCCATCTAAATTAGGTAAAAGCAAGCCTCTCTTAAAACCTTTTGATACAATAACACCATATTTTTTTACATCCAGTTCCTCTAACGAAGAAATTTTTTCTGGTTTACTTAAAATGTCTACAGAAAAATTTAAATCCTTAAATTCATCATGAGATAATGGAGGAAATCTTGGATCTTCAAAAGCAGCCGAGATTGCATTATTTAATATCTCTTGAATAACATTATCTCTCACCGGCAAAATAGTACCTATGCATCCCCTTAAACTACTTCCTTTATGCAATGTAACAAAAGAGCCAGCCCTTTCACTTTTTAATTCCCTAAAAATTTTCTTATCAATGATAGATTCAATATCTTCTTCAGACAATCTTTCCCCATTTTCTAAAAATTTACTAATAGAAAACTTAGCAATATCTATTATTGCTTTCCTCTTATCATCATTTAAATTTTCATTTATCTTTATTGCTGCTGTCATGTAGCCCACCCCAAAAGGCTCCTCATGGGAGTATACTTCTGTATCAATTTTTAATCCATAAAGGGCACCTGCAAGAATTTGAAAACTTCTAAGACCGCATTCTCCAGCTTCGTCAGCTAATTTCATGTCAAAATCAATAAATCTATTAAATTCTGCTTTTTTTATTATATCAAAAACTTCATCATCAAACTTTGGACCTGCCTTATTAAAACCATAAGGTCCATCTTCTTTCAACTTATGCGAAAGGTCTCCAGATGCCAAAATAAATACATTATTATCAGATTTTTTTACAGCCTTTCTTATAACTTGTCCAAAAATCTTTAGCTCTTCTGATGTTAGCAAACCATAGGTTATCGGTATTACCTGATAATTTTTTTCCTTAGCAATAAAATATAAAGGAACTAAGATGCCCCAATCTAATTCTACATTATATTTTTCATTAGTTAACTCTACTACAGGAATATCTTGCTTATTTGCCTCATTGATTATTTCCTTTAGCAAAGGTATATTATTTGAAAAGCTCATTTGAATATCAGGTCTTGCAAAATTTGTAAAAGTACCATTTAGATTTTCTTCTACAATAAGAGAAATAGCATCTCTAAATAAGGTACCATGAGGGGTTATTACAATAATTGTATCAACTTCTAACTTATCAACAAAATTTTTTAAACTATTCATTCCGTCAATAGTTCTTCTTGCTTCTTCTTCATTACCCCTGCCTATTTCTGGAATTAAAATTGGTGGATGTGGAGCTATTCCTGCACCTTTTAAAAGTCCCATATTACCTCCTAACTTAATATTTTTTCATGATCTTCAATATCATAAATCAAATAAATATATATTGTTCCTGCAAAAATAAGCATTATTCCTGGAAATAACTTCCAAAACATATTTAAAAATAATGGAAATAAAGTAGCTATTACACCTCCTGCAATAAAAGCTACGATATTTACAAAATAAAATAAAAATTGCCAGAAACATTTACTATCTCCCCGCAAAGTCTTCCCTAAACTTACCCCAACATCGGTTAAATAACCTGTCATATGGGTTGTTCTTGTTGTTAAGCCTCTATATCTAGTTAAAATTCCATTTTGAGACCCTGCAATTAATGAGAATAAAAATAATTTATTTATTGCCCCCTCGATAAATCTAATTCCAAGTAAATAAATTATCCCATATATTATTAAAATTACTCCAAACCTTCTTGATTCACCTGCTTTTTTCTCATAAAATATAAATCCTGCCACTGTAGCTCCTATTAAATATGATGAAACAGCAATTATTATCTCTCTTATAGAAGCAATATCTCCGCTTGCCATATATATTGCTAAGTTTGAAAGATTTCCAGTGTGGTTACCTATGGCTATATCTACACCAATTAATGCTGCAACATTCATATATCCAGCGTTAAAGGTTAATAATAAAAGCCAAAAATAAACAACATGTTTTATCTCTACCTTAAATTTCATTAATCATCCCCCAATAAATATTTATTCTTGAATGATATGTATAATACTTTTTGCTTTTTTATAAAGAATCAGATGAGAAATTTCTCATCTGATTCAAATAGCTTGATATTAATTATTATTTACTCTTAATATATTCATCTATTGCTTTAGCGGCATCTTTACCGGCACCCATTGCTAAAATAACAGTTGCAGCACCTGTTACTGCATCACCGCCTGCAAAAACTCCTTTTCTGGAAGTAGCTCCAGATTCATCAGCAATAATGCATCCCCATTTGTCCACATCAAGTCCATCTGTAGTGTGAGCTATTAATGGATTAGGAGAAGTACCAAGACTCATAATAACTGTATCTGTGTCTATAGTAAATTCTGAACCTTCTATTGGAATTGGTCGTCTTCTTCCGGATTCATCAGGTTCACCTAACTCCATTCTTATACATTTTATTTCCTTTACCCAGCTATTTTCGTCTCCAATTATTTCAACAGGATTTGTCAACATTTCAAATATTATGCCTTCGTCTTTAGCATGGTGAACTTCTTCAACCCTTGCAGGAAGTTCTATTTCTGTTCTTCTATATATGATAGTTACATCTGCTCCAAGCCTTTTTGCAGTTCTTGCAGCATCCATTGCAACATTTCCTCCTCCTACGACAGCACATCTCTTGCCTGGCTTTATAGGAGTATCATATCCATCTAAGTATGCTTTCATGAGGTTATTTCTCGTTAAAAATTCATTAGCTGAAAATACACCATTCAAGTTTTCTCCGGGTATACCCATAAATTTAGGAAGTCCAGCACCAGAACCAATGAAAACAGCCTCAAATCCATTATCAAAAATTTCATCTATTGTAAGTGTTCTTCCGATGATTACATTGTTAACAATTTCTACACCTAATTTTTTAAGGTTATCAACTTCATGTTTAACTACAGTATCCTTTGGTAGTCTGAATTCTGGAATACCATATACTAAAACACCACCGTTTAAGTGAAGAGCCTCGTATATAGTAACATCATAACCTTCTTTTGCCAAATCTCCAGCACAAGTTATGCCAGCTGGTCCACAGCCAATAACAGCAACTTTATGACCATTGGATGGTTTTTTAGAAGTTGTATCTATATTATTTTCTCTTGCCCAATCTGCAGCAAATCTCTCTAATTTACCTATTGATACAGGATCGCCTTTTTTCCCTAAAATACAAGTCATTTCACATTGAGTTTCTTGAGGACATACCCTACCACATACAGCAGGAAGAGCTGAATATTCAGCTAAAGTTTTTGCAGCTTCAGCAAACTCTTCATCTGCAATATGTTTAATAAATCTTGGGATATCAATATTTACAGGACAATTAGGTCTACAGAAGGGTTTCTTACATTGGATACACCTTTTCGCCTCCATCACTGCTTCTTCTTCAGTATATCCCAAACATACCTCTTCAAAGTTTTTATTTCTTACATCTGCTGGCTGTTCAGCAATTGGTACTTTAGTAAATTTATCCATTATTTTGCACCTCCATTAGGAAGCTTGCATTCTGCTTCTTCATCCTTGTATTGTCCAGCTCTCTTCAAAGCTAAATCCCAATCAATCAAATGTCCATCAAACTCTGGACCGTCAACACAAGCAAACTTAGTTTCTCCACCTACTGAAACCCTACACGCTCCACACATGCCAGTACCATCAACCATAATAGGGTTCATTGAAACTGTTATTGGTAAATCATATTTATCAGCAGTAGCAGCAACAAATTTCATCATAATCATTGGTCCAATGGAAACACACTTATCATATTTCTTACCTTGATTACCAATTAGTTCGTCCATATATGCTGTAACCATTCCTTTAAAACCGTAAGAACCATCATCTGTACATACATATAAATTTTCAGAAACAGAACCTAATTTTTCTTCCAGTATTACTAATTCTTTGGTCTTAGCTCCTAGAATTACATCAACACTTACACCTCTTTCGTGCAACCATTTAACTTGAGGGTATACGGGAGCAGTTCCTAGCCCACCAGCAACAAATAAAAACTTTTGCTTTTTTAGTTCTTCAATATCTGCTTCGATAAAATCAGAAGGTCTTCCAAGAGGACCAACAACATCCATAAAGAAATCCCCAGCACCCATATCCCTCATTCTTTGAGTAGATTTTCCAGCAACTTGAACAACTATTTCTACTGTCCCTGCATCCTTGTCATAATCACATATAGTCAAAGGAATCCTCTCGCCTTTTTCATCTACAATTACAATTAAGAATTGCCCTGGTTGTGCTGAATTGGCAATCAAAGGAGCATTAACATGCATAGAAAAAATATTTGGAGCTAACTCTTCCCTTGAAACAATTTTGTACAATTAACATCCCCTCCTCTATTTATTTAATATATTTTAACATAATATTAAAAATTTTTCAATGTAATTAATTAAACTAACATTAAATACCGTTGCTGTGAAACTCTTTGTTAAATAATGAGTTCTTATAAAAAAATGGAACAAAATAGCATAAGGCATCCGCCTATGTATTCATGTCCCAATTTTTAATTTTATTATTTTTCTTTATAGGAAGTTACTTTATAATTAAAAAATATCTAAATTTATCATTTATTAACTAAAATTTTTTTCAAGAATATTCCTGTATAAGACTTCTCATTTTTTGTTACTTCTTCTGGACTTCCTTCCGCAACGATTGACCCTCCTCCATCTCCTCCTTCTGGTCCTAAGTCTATTATATAATCAGATGTTTTTATTACATCAAGGTTATGTTCGATGACTATAACTGTATTTCCTGATTCCACTAACTTATTTAATACTTCTGTGAGTTTGTGAATATCTGCTGAGTGTAAGCCTGTCGTTGGCTCGTCTAAAATATAAATAGTTTTTCCTGTTGCTTTTTTGGAAAGTTCTGTTGCAAGTTTTACCCTTTGAGCCTCTCCCCCGGATAGCTCTGTAGAAGGTTGTCCTATTTTTATATAACCAAGTCCAACATCATAAAGTGTTTGCAGTTTGTTTTTAATTCTTGGAATTGATTTAAAAAACTCCAAACCCTCTTCAACTGTCATATTTAATACATCCGAAATATCTTTACCCTTATATTTAACTTGTAAAGTTTCTCTATTATACCTGTTCCCTTTGCATACTTCGCAAGGAACATAAACATCAGGTAGGAAGTGCATTTCTACCTTTATTATTCCATCACCCTTACAAGCCTCACACCTTCCACCTTTAACATTAAAGGAAAATCTACCCTTTCTATAACCCCTAATCTTTGCTTCATTTGTTGAAGCGTATAAGTCTCTAATAGAGTCGAAAACTCCTGTATATGTTGCTGGATTTGAACGAGGTGTCCTTCCAATTGGCGACTGGTCAATAACAATTACCTTATCAAGATGTTCTGTGCCTGTTATTGAATCATAGTTTGCTAATCTTTTTCTTGCATGATTTAACTTGTGTTGTAAGGCTGTGTATAGAATGCCGTTAATTAAAGAAGACTTACCAGAGCCTGAAACACCTGTAACACAAATAAACATTCCCAAAGGAATTTTAACGTCTATATTTTTTAAGTTATTTTCCCTCGCACCTCTTATCTCTAAAAACTTACCATTTGAATTTCTTCTCTCTTCAGGTATTGGTATTTCAAGCCTTTTTGAAAGATAGTCACCTGTCAAGGAATCCTTAGCCTTTAAAATATCATCTAATGTACCTGCTGCAACGACTTCTCCACCATGTACACCTGCTCCTGGACCAATATCTACAATGTAATCAGCTTGTCTTATAGTATCTTCATCGTGTTCCACAACAATTAATGTATTGCCCATTTCATTAAGCTGTCTTAATGCCTTAATGAGTTTCTCATTGTCCCTTTGGTGAAGTCCAATACTTGGTTCATCCAGAACATAAATAACTCCAACAAGACCTGAGCCAATTTGGGTAGCAAGCCTAATCCTTTGAGCTTCTCCTCCTGATAAGGTGCCAGCCATTCTAGCCAATGTTAAATACTCCAAACCTACATCTTTTAAAAATCTAAGTCTTAACTTAATCTCTAATATTATTTGTTCAGCAATCATATTTTCAATCTCAGTTAATTGAATAGTATCAAAGTATTTAACCAATTCAGCTACAGACATCTCTGTTAATTCTATTATATTTAATCCATTAATTTTTACAGAAAGACTTTCTCGCTTTAATCTCTTGCCTCCACACTTTTTACAGGCAGTTTCAGACATGAAAGTTTCTAACTTATTCTTCACATTATCAGATGTAGAATAGGCATATCTTTCTTCTAAATTTTGTACTAAGCCTTTAAATTTACCCCTAAACACTGTTTCGCCTTCTCTGAAATGCGAATAAAACTTTGCGTTCAAATTCCAACTCGTACCATAAAGAATTTCATTTATCATTTTATCTGGTGCATTTTCTATTGGTTCATCCATAGAGAAATTATGTTTTTCAACAATAGTTCTAATTATTTCATAATAATAAGTTCCTTCTTTAGAACTTGCATAGGGCAATATTGCTCCTTCATTAATACTAAGACTTCCATCTGGGATAACAAGATTTTCATCTATAGACTTATGAAATCCTAAACCACTACACTCATCACAACTTCCAAAAGGGCTATTAAAAGAAAACATTCTAGGTGTAAGTTCCTCAAAAGATATCCCACATTCTGGACAGGCATAGTTCTCACTTAATAAAATTTCCTCACCATCAATTATATCAATTAATACAATTCCATCAGCAATTCTTAACGCCTGCTCTATAGAATCAAATAACCTATCGTCTATCCCTTCTTTTATGATTAACCTATCAATCACTATATTTATATTGTGTTTTTTATTTTTATCTAAGTTAATTTCTTCAGATAATTCAATCATTTTACCATCAATCTTAGCCCTAACGAAACCATCCTTTTTTGCATCGTCTAATAATTTCTTGTGTTCACCTTTTTTACCCCTTACTATCGGAGCAGTTACTTGAATTTTAGTTCTTTCATCAAGTTTCATAACTGTATCTACCATTTGTTCAACAGATTGGCTTGAAATTTCTCTACCACAATCAGGACAAAACGGTCTCCCAATTCTTGCATATAAAAGTCTAAAATAGTCATAAATTTCTGTTACTGTCCCAACAGTTGAACGAGGATTTTTTGATGTGGTCTTTTGGTCAATGGCAATAGCTGGAGATAAGCCCTCAATATAATCCACATCTGGCTTGTCCATTCTACCCAAAAACTGCCTAGCATAACTAGATAAACTCTCTACATACCTTCTCTGACCTTCTGCATATAAGGTATCAAAAGCAAGAGATGACTTCCCAGAACCAGAAATACCGGTAAACACTACAAATTTATCTCTAGGAACTTTTAAATCAACATTTTTTAAATTATTTTCTCTTGCACCCTTTATGTCAATATATTGCAATATATCACCTCTTAATTTTCTTCTTTAAATCAATAATTTTATCCCTAATTTCAGCAGCCTTTTCAAAATTTAACTTTTCAGCTTCTTCCATCATTACAATTTCAAGCCCCTCTATAATTGCTTCAATTTCATCTCTATCAACAGTCTTATTTCCATAACTTGGCTTGTCTTCTGCAGCTACTGTAGCAGCTATAATGTCCCTTATATCTTTTTGAACACTTCTAGGAATTATACTATGCTTTCCATTATATTCTTCCTGAATCTTTCTCCTACGCTTAGTTATTTCTATAGTATTTTTCATTGATTCAGTAATCCTATCAGCATAAAAGATTACCTTACCATTAATATTACGAGCAGCCCTGCCTGCTGTTTGAATTAAAGAAGTTTCTGAACGAAGAAAGCCCTCTTTATCAGCATCTAAAACTGCAACTAAAGAAACTTCTGGCAAGTCTAAACCTTCTCTAAGCAAGTTGATACCAACCAGTACATCGTGTTTACCTGTTCTTAACTCTTTTATTATTTTCATTCTCTCAATTGTTTCAACATCAGAATGGAGGTAGGTAACCTTTATACCTATTTCTTCAAAATACTTAGTCAAGTCTTCTGCCATTCTCTTTGTTAGCGTTGTGACAAGAACCCTTTCTCCTCTCTCTGTAGCTTGTTTTATTTCTGAAATTAAATCATCAATTTGGTTTTTTGTCTCCCTCACAGATATCTCTGGGTCTAATAGACCAGTCGGTCTTATTACCTGCTCTACTGTATTTTCTGCAAATTTAAGTTCATACTTGCCTGGTGTAGCAGAAGTATACACAGTCTGGGGAATTAGTTTTTCAAATTCAGTAAATTTTAATGGTCTATTATCTAAAGCTGAAGGTAATCTGAAACCATATTCCACAAGTGTAGTCTTCCTTGACTTATCCCCTTCATACATGCCACCAATCTGCGGAACTGTCTGATGAGACTCATCTATAATTAGTAAAAAATCCTTTGGAAAGTAGTCAATTAATGTATAAGGTCTTGAACCTGCTGGCCGAGCTGAAAGATGTCTAGAATAATTTTCAATACCCTGACAAAAGTTCATCTCTGAGAGCATTTCCAAGTCATATCTTGTCCTTTGCTCAAGTCTCTGAGCTTCCAATAACTTCCCTTGTCCTCTTAAATATTTTAATCTATCTTCTAGCTCCTCTTCAATTGTAACAATTGCCCTTTCCACCTTTTCCTCACTGGTTGCATAGTGGCTTGCTGGAAAAATAGATATATGATTTCTATATCCAATTATTTCACCAGTAATATGGTTTATTTCAGAAATTCTATCTATTTCATCACCAAAAAATTCAATTCTTACTGTATTTTCTGAAGAATTAGCTGGAAAAATCTCTAGCGTATCTCCTCTAACTCTAAAAGTCCCTCTAATAAAATTAATATCATTTCTCTCAAATTTTATTTTAACCAGTTCCCTCATAACTTCATTTCTATCCTTAACCATACCTGGTCTTAAAGATACTGAAAGATTTTCATAATCTATAGGGTCTCCTAAGCCATAAATACATGATACAGAAGCTACAATAATTACATCCCTTCTCTCAAATAGGGCAGCAGTAGCAGAGTGCCTTAACTTATCAATTTCATCATTTATTGAAGCATCTTTTTCAATGTAGGTGTCCGATTGAGGAACATAGGCTTCTGGTTGATAATAATCATAATAAGAAACAAAATATTCCACTGCATTTTCAGGAAAAAACTCCTTAAATTCAGCGGCTAATTGATATGCAAGTGTTTTATTGTGGGCAATTACTAAGGTAGGTTTTTGTACCTTTTCTATAATATTTGCCATAGTAAAAGTCTTGCCTGAGCCTGTTACGCCCAACAAGACTTGATGTTTTTTTCCGTCTATAATCCCTTTTGCTATTGAGTCAATTGCCTGTGGTTGATCACCGGTAGGCTTAAAATCTGAAACTAATTTAAAATCCATGTTTACACCTTTAAATAATAAAATCAAAAATTATTATCTCACTTCGCATTTATACCCATAAATTTATATGGATAACAAATTTTTCTTGCTTGAATAAGGAGTGTGTAGTAAACTATTAGAGAGGTGATTTTTTGAAAAGATTATTAATATTAATAATATTTTTATTATCTGGATGTACTATTTTTGAACCTATTGAAGAAAGTAAAATAAAGGAAAAAGAAAGTCTTAAATATGAAATAGAATCTATTAGATATTCAAAAACTTTTGAACAAATTGACCCATTTATAAATAAAGTAGAAGAAAAAGATGATTTTATTAAATTGAGTATAGGTCTTGGTGTTACAGACTATAAAAATATAGATGTTCAAAAAATTGAAAAGGAAGGAAGCATTGTAAAGGTTTTTATTTCAGGAGAAAAAGAAGAGTACTCCACTATGCTTTCTTATCCTAATCTTATATTAAATATATATACACAAGATTTTAAGCCAAATGAAACAACATTTTTATTAGATAATAGTAATATTTCAATTTATCCAATAAAGTATAGCCTCTCTCAAGTCGCTAGTTTATTGGAAACCAATTTAAATTTAACTACAAAAAATATGCCTATAGGTAAATTAAAAAAGGAAGGGGATAATTTCTATTGGGTTATTGATTATAAAGGAATTGTAGATAGGCAAGATGAAAACTTAAGTTTGATTGACTTAAATGCAAAGCTCGATGCATTAACTGGCGAAGTTATTGAGTCTAGTAAAAAAAAGGTTTCGGAAAAGCTAGATTTTGGTAAAATTATATCTTTTAAAGAGGGAGATTATATTTACTATAAAAAAATAAATATATCAAAAGAAAAACCTGAAATTAAAAATACAGAAATAATGAAGTTCTCTATAAAGAATAATAAAGTATCAAAAATATATGAAACTACTGGAGATATTATAGATTTTTCAGTAAATAATTCTGGCGAGGTTGCTTTTATAGAAGAAATTAACGAGTTAAACAACTTATATATTATTCTTCCTGATTCGAATAAGCCGTATAAAGCTATGTTTTCTATAATTAAAAAACCTGATTATATTAAGTGGATAAATGATAATTTACTTTATATAATGGACATAGATGTTAATGACATCCATCTTTTTGAATATGATGTTCTTACTAGTACCGATGTCTTAAAAGCTACACTTAAAACTACAATAAAGGGAATTATTCC
>JAAYNG010000106.1 GCA_012520935.1 Tissierellia bacterium
CCTATAATTTCAACCTCATATCCATCCGGGTCAGTTATAAAATAAATTGAAGAAGAGCCTCCCGGTATGGTGTAAGGCTCATCATCAGATGTTATCCCCATCTCCTTATGCCTTTCAAATGATTTTTTTACATCATCAGTCTTTACTGCGAAGTGAGAATAGCCGTTTCCTATTTCGTAAGATTCTACCCCATAATTATAAGTCAATTCCAGCTCAAAACCGGTTTCTGGGTCTTCCAGATAGACTAAAGTAAAGTCCCCTGGATTATCAAGCTTGCGACTTACCTTGTAGCCCAATGCCTTTTCATAAAATTCAACTGACTTCTCTAAGTTTCCAACACGAATACATACATGTAAAAATTTCACTTTTACTCCCTCCCATACTTAATAAAGAATTTTTTAGTTAATCTACTATATATTATTATAGCATATAAATTAATATTTTTAACTTTAAAACACCAAAAAACGGACACCAGTTTCTTTACACAAGTGTCCGTTTATGTTAAGGAGATTCCTCTATCCCAACGAAGATTTTTAGGTTCAATCATTCGCATACCTTCTTTCTATAGTCTTCGTTTCCATTACATTTTAAATTTACAAAGTAATTTTCTTCCAACTTCCATTTATTTCGCTTAATTTCGTTCTTCAAATATTTTTCTCTTTCATATAGAGCTGTCTTTAAAAAATTCGAAATATATATTAAATTTCAGTTGGGATAGATTTCTCTCTGATATTATTATACCACAGAAAAGTATTTTGTAAACACTTTTTTGAAAAATGTGTTATTATATTTTTATGCGGATGTGGTGGAATTGGCAGACACGTTAGATTCAGGTTCTAATGAGGTTTCCCTCATGCGGGTTCAAGTCCTGTCATCCGCATTTTGTTTTTTTGCCCTCACGGGAATCCTTACGGGGAAATTATTAAGGAGCCTTTCGGCTCTTTAATAATTTTATAGAAACAAAGATATTGCACAATATACCAACAGCAAGGCCATAATTGTATTGACAAGCTTTGCATGCTTTGAAAATAATAATTTAAATACAGACCCAAAAACTGCCCATAATAAAGTAAATAAAAATCCAATAGTTGCTAGCAGTATTGCAAAGCCAAATAAGGGAAGAAGTTGACCTCCATAATATGGCAGTATATATACCTGCATAGAAACAATACAATAAATATAAATTTTCGCATTGATAAACTGCAAAAATAAACCAGAAAAGAAATTTGCACTTGAATGGCTCTCCTCTATATCGCCTGAACTCTTAAAGGTCTTCCAAGCCAAGTACAACATATAAACAGCACCTACAATAAGCATTGCCACCTTTATCTTAGGAATTAAGCTAGACAATAAGCTTACAAATATTGTACAAAGAATTGCAACAATAGAAAATCCAACCCATATCCCTAAATTGAATGGATAAGATTTTTTTAACCCCAACCTGCTGGCATTGGACATGGATGTAATGTTATTTGGACCAGGAGTTCCTGCCGTTACTATTACATATGTTAAAAATGGAATTAAATTAAAATTCATTTTAAATCCCCCATTTAATTAAGTCAACTTCATATCTTTACATATTTTACCCATTTTATTAAAGAGTAATAATCCTTATTAGAATTATTTATCTTTATTTAGGTCACCAAATCCGTAATATAAAAATACCTTTATTTTTTTCTTGTTTTTTCGAACATATCTGATATAATTAAAGAACAAGCGTTCAAGATCGGAGGTGACTGTTTGATGAAGGAAAAAACATATATAGCAATTGACCTAAAGTCTTTCTATGCATCAGTAGAATGTATAGAGAGAGGGCTTGACCCTCTCACGACAAACCTTGTTGTGGCTGACGAATCGAGAACATCAAAGACAATCTGCCTAGCAGTCACCCCACCCCTTAAGGCACACGGCATATCCGGCAGACCAAGACTCTTTGAAGTAGAGCAAGAAGTGAAAATAATAAATGCTGAAAGAAGGTCTAAAATAAGAAAAGACTTTGCAGACTTCTCATATGATGCCGAAGAATTAAGAAGACATCCAGAGTATGGGCTGGAATATATAGTCGCAGTCCCCCGAATGGCAAAATATATAGAATACTCCACAAGGATTTACCAAGTGTATTTAAGGTATGTTTCCAAAGAAGATATCCATGTCTATTCCATAGATGAGGTCTTTATGGATGTCACCGGCTACCTCCACCTCCATAATAACAGTCCTGTTGAAATGGTTAGGTCTATTCTTAAAGATGTAATTAAAGAAACAGGTATAACTGCCACTGCCGGCATTGGTACAAACCTCTACTTGGCTAAAATCGCCATGGATATAGTGGCAAAACATATGTCTACAGACGAAGATGGGACAAGGATTGCAGAACTTGATGTGATGAAGTACAGGGAACTGCTCTGGGCCCATGAGCCCATTACCGACTTTTGGCGGGTTGGACACGGCTATGCTAAGAGATTAAATAAAAGCGGTATTTATACTATGGGCGATGTGGCAAGGTGTTCTTTAGGGAGCGAGGACTTTTTATATAAGCTCTTTGGGGTCAATGCAGAACTGTTAATTGACCATGCTTGGGGCTATGAGCCAACCACTATTGAAGAGATTAAAAACTATAAGCCGGAGTCTAAAAGTTTAGGTGCAGGGCAAGTTTTACACTGCCCTTATACTTCACCGGAGGCAAGGCTGATTACTTGGGAAATGGCTGAACAGTTAAGCCTAGATTTGGTGTCCAAAGGTTTTTTGACAAAGCAACTGGTCTTGACCATAGGCTATGATATAGAAAACCTATTGAATAAGGATAAAAAGAAAGCGTATAAGGGTGAGGTTAAAATGGACCATTACGGGAGAGAAAGGCCAAAAAGTGCCCATGGTACAATCAATCTAAACCAATTTACATCTTCTACAAAGAAGATAGCAGAGGCCATGGTGACTCTCTACGACAGGATTGCTGACCCGAATTTCACAGTAAGGCGGATAACAATTTCTGCCAACAACCTCATAAGAGAAGATGAATTCCAAGAAAGAAACCTGCCGGTTCAAATTGACTTTTTCTGCGATAGTCCTGAGCCATATGGCGAGAAAGATGACAAGGAAAGAAAAATCCAAGAGACCCTCTTGAAAATAAAGATGAAGTATGGAAAGTCTGCAATTTTTAAAGCTTCCAACCTACTTGACGGGGCAACAGCTTTAGACAGGAATAAGCAAATAGGAGGGCACAGGGCATGAAGTTTGAAGATACATCTAAATATAAAGACATCATAGACATAAAAAATTTTGAACCCAATCACCCCCGTATGGAAAATTATAAGAGGGCTGCCCAGTTTGCCCCCTTCGCTGCCCTTACAGGCTACGAAGAAGCCATTGAAGAAACAGGGAGACAAGTTGCCAGTAGGCCGGTCCTCTGCGAAGATATGGAGGAAATAATATCTCGAAGGCTTACAAAAATAAATAGTTTACCAAGGGAACAATACCAAGTGAAAGTGACTTATTTTAAAGAAGATGACTTTAAAATTGGTGGACATATATTGGAAAAGGAAGGTATTGTAAAGGGGGTAAGAGAATATGAAAGAGATTTGTTCTTTGAAGATGGGGCAGTAATACCGATAAAAGACTTGCTTGATATAAAAGAAATAACAAAGGCAAATGAAACGTAAATTTTTGCGTTTGCTTTGCGTTTCTTTTGCGGTACGATTATTCTCTAGTCCTTTATTACAATTCTAACTTAAGGGCATCTCATGCAAGAGTTCCCTTATTGCCTTCCAATTTGGATAAAACTTTTCAACCAAGGCATAAAATTTATTATTATGACCCTTCTCAATTAGATGGACAAGCTCATGGACCAGGACATACTCCAGGCACTCAATAGGTTTCTTAGCCAACTGAAGACTAAGCCATACCCTCTTTTTCTGAATATTGCAAGTCCCCCACCTGGTCTTCATGTTTTTAATCCTATATTCATTAGCCCTAAGTCCAGTTCTTTCTTCACATTTTTCAATCACATCAGGAAGGACTTTCTTCATCTCTTCCCTGTACCATTCAGTAATAGCCTTTTCCCTCTTTTCTAAAGTTGACTCCAAAGGAACTTCTAAAATTATCCTGTCCTTATCTTGCCTTACATTACAGCTCTTAAAACCTTCAACAACTTCCAAAGTATAAGCCTTCCCCCACAGGTAAAAGCTTTCACCCGAGAGATATTCCCTCTTATCTCGCCTGGCTTGGGCTATAATCCTCTCCCTAGCCTCCTTGATTTGAAAATAGTTCTTAATAATTAAGGACCTGATTTCCTCGTCAGGACAATTGAAAGGAACGCTCACCTTAACCTCCCCATCCGGAGGAACAACCCTAACATAAAGGTTCTTTTGCTTTTTATTTTTACTTACACTTACATCAAAACCTACAATTCCTGTTTTATATTTCAATTTTCTGACCTGCCTTTATTATGCTATCCTGTGGTATTCATAGAATATTTCTTTATATATGCAGAATTCTCCTGCATAATTTGTAGCTTAATTAATTAAAAAAGAAAAAATGTCTCCTATTAGTTATCAACAAAATATACTAAATTTGGCAAAGCTTATCAGGATGCAATAATTAAATTTCTATATCTAAATCCACTATTTCACACTTTTCTTTAAATAATTCATCATAAGATGCAAAGCCCATTGCTGCCTGCAATGGTAAATCATGCTTTAATTTTATTCTAAATATCTTTAGCCTTTTTAATTTTTCATCATTGTCAATGAAGAATGGACTGTCAACTTCATCAAATAAAAAGAAATCCCCTTGCAACACATCACAATGATCACAACAATTTCTCATTGCACTATCACCTGTAGTTTTAGAATATCTCATTTTATAGTTATACTTATCTGTTAGGTATTCTAATATTTTTTCAGGTATTGGATAAATAGGTCCTACTATGTGAATATCTTCATTATTTAATCCATCGTTAATATAGTCCCTATCTTCTTCTAAGTCTTCAATAAAACATACATTAATATATTTATCAATACCAAATCCAATCACTCTGGTTTCTTTTCCACACCTAAAACATCTATGTATTCCTTCAAATAAATATAGATTCTCAATTGCTACTATGTCTGCTTCTTCGGGTATCCATTTCATAAACTTATAATAATCTTCTTTATTCTCTACATACCATTTTTTTAATTTTGGATTCCACCTAGCTCCTAATTTCTTGGCATCGTCCTTTTCATTATATGAAACATTAAGTAAAAGCATTTATAAACACCAATCCTCTCTTCAATCATTCAAAAGTCTTCCCACTCACCTTACTCATCAGCCTGCAAAAGTCTTCCCAGTTATCTGGAAATTTATTGTCTCCATATTTCTTTTTATTCTTTTTACCCCTTATGAACTCCAAAGACCATTGAGTTCCATCGAGTATATATTCATCAATGTACTTTTCCTTCCAACTAAATAGATCCAAAAACATTAATTTATTATAAAAATCTATAAACTCTTTTTGGTCAACAATTTTTTCAATAGACTCTTCTTCACCTGCTCCAAAATGTCTCCACTTTAAATTCCTGCTTTCAAAATCTACCTCTATCTCATACTGGCCTCTTGGATATCCACCAACATTTGCCCGAATACCCAATAACTCTCCATATAAATTATCTAAAACATCTGCCTTGCTCCATTTATTTTCACAGTCCTTACAATAATATTCAGGGTCAAACCCTGTCGTAAGACAGCCACCAAGCATTATTTCCCTTTTTCCGCTTTTGATAAACCCTCAGGCGAAGGATAGCCATAGACGATTTTTATTGTATTTAAAGAACCACAACCGGGACACTTCTTATAATTTATTTTCAATACTTTTTCACCTTCTATTAAAAGATTATTTCTCCTTAAATTATATCAAATAATTCATTTTTTGTCTTTGAAGAAGTAAATTATGATTAGGATGTCAAAAGTAATTTTTCTTCTTGTGTAGGGGAGGATATAATCTTCCCGTACATCTGAAAAACTTTAATTATAGCCTTTTAAAGGAACGGGCGATTAGTAATCGCCCCTACGAAATAATAGCGATATTAATGATTTTCAGACTTTTAGGTCAGCTCCCTACGAAATAATAACAATATTAATGATTTTCAAACTTTTGGGTCAGCCCTCGAACTTTTCTTTCGGTAACTTAATCAAGTATTAATTTTTATGGCATTTTTACAGCTTTAATTTTTCTAAAGTTTCATCCCCTATTAAAGACCTTACTTCTTCATTAAATTCCATTAACCGCCCCCTGCTGATTATCTTTTCCTTAGCATTTGCTAGGGTCATGGTGAGCCAGAAAATATTAAAAACAATATAATTAAAAATAAAAACCCATGTAATTATGGAGCCTATTGCCAGCCCTTCCTCAAGGGTCTTGCCCGGCAAAAGGCAAGTCCTCCATATCCCCTTATTAAAGATAGGTAGACAAATCAAAAGACCTAAGCCTAAAACTATAACAAATGAGAGGAATATGAAAATAAACTCCTTCCTCATCCTCATACTTAAATCTTCATTTGAAGTCTCCCACCTTATTTGTCCCTTCCTGTCAACAAGCTTAGAAATTGATAAATATGCAAAAAGTGTAAGATAGGATAAGGTCCTTAAAAGGAAAGTTTCATGGGTAACCATCCTTCCTCGAAACAACCTTATATCTCTTACTTCTAGGAAAACTGTATTTTTTAAGCTGTTGATTACAAGGTCAGCTGATAAACTAATTAAAATTACTATTAGACTGCAAAGAAGTAGTCTCTTGAAGATATTCTTTTTCCTCTTATCCTTTTCATCAAAAAAAGCCAACATTAACTTAGAAAGTTTCCAAGATTTTTCTTCATCCATTGACATAATATGTTTTATCTTAGTGATGTTAGCTTCCTCCGGACTCATACATTTTGGGCAAAAGAAGTCGCTGGAATTTATATCCTTATACTTACATTTTTTACAAATCACTTTTTTTACCCTCCCTATACTCTTGAGAATCCTTAGGATTTTTCAACTCAAAAACAGCATCAGGTCCATATAAAATTGTGAGCCTTGTTTCTAAATCTTTTAATATTGCTCTCATCTCATGTTCTCTATCTAATAGTAAAAGACCAGCAAAGACCATCAAGCCTCCGGGAATTTGAGAAATTATAATTGACAGGCTCCCAACATCAGGAACCGGTTTTAATTCTCCGGTTTCAAAGTCCAGGTTTCCAACGCCCATGTACTCCGGCTGAAAAAAACTGGGATTTAGACCCGTTAAAACTGTAATCCCTAAAACAAGCAAAACCATGCTTATCTTTATCCTGTACCTATCAATTCCACTTTCTCTTATACCCTTGCTATTATACTTGTACATTGCAAATAGGTAGATGGCTGTTATGTAAAAGTTTAAGTCCTTGTGGGGATATGGTCTGGGCCTATAAGTCTCAACACTTCTTAAATAGGCTGTTACGACAAGGAAAGATAGTCCTATTAAAATTGAAAATATTTTTAAAAAAGTTTCACTTCCATCTCTCTCTTTCTTTAGCCTTAAAAATGTATCTAATTTGATATTGCTAAAAAAGCTTTTTTTATCTTCTGTTTCTAAAGAAGCCTCAAACCTGTCAGTATTAAAGTTAAATATTTCACCACAGTGGGGACAAAATAAGTCAGAATACCCTAAAATTTTGCCACAAGTCTTGCACCTCATTGGTCTGCCTCCTAATATTCATTTTACACACAGATTATTTAATCCTCTATAAAATTATATCAAATAATTTACCTTTTGTAATAAAGAAATGAATATAATAATTAATCTTTCACGAAAATAATATTCAAATAAATTTTTCTTCCTTGTAGCAATTTCACTTTTAACCTATAATATAAATATCTAAAATAAAGAAGGTGATTTCATGGCAACAATTATAGAGAAGAGGGTTCCTTTGGACCCCCCTTTTAAATTTTTTAAAGATATTTCCAAGTCTGTTTTCTTTGATATAGAAACCACCGGCTTAAACAGGTATTCCTGCATGTGTTATTTGATTGGTATAATGACACTTGATGGTGATGAACTTGTTATTGAACAATTCTTTGCTGACAGGCCTGAAGAGGAAGGAGAAATCCTTGAAGCCTTCCTTGATAGGATTGAAGGCTTTGAAGAGTTGATCTCTTTCAATGGGGATGCCTTTGACATTCCCTTTGTTAATGAAAGGATGAAACAGGCTGGTGTGGTGGACAGATTAAACCACAGGTCCTTGGACCTTTTAAAAGTTGTTAGAAGGCATAAGCACAAATTAGACCTACCAAATCTTAGGTTGAAAACCCTTGAGGAATATGCTGGCGTTTTCAGGGAAGACCAGCTCTCTGGTAGAGAAATGATTCCCCTATACTATTCCTATGTCAACAGAGGGGACGAGGATGCCAAGGAAAGTATCCTCCTCCACAACTTCGAGGACATTTTAAATATGAAGGTCCTTGATACCATTATGGACAAGATATACAATATAAATTCAATTACTACACAAGAGGGTAACCGTATATCTCTTATTCATTACACAGTAAGCAGGAATAGCCTGATTATGGAGTGTGAGATAAGTAGCCCTGTCGGAGATGTTTATATTGATGAGTCTGGTGATACTCTTTCTATAGACGGGAGCATGGTATCCATTAAACTTAATGTAACTGAAAATACCATACAAGATAAAAAGATACTTGTCGCCGACAAAAAAGAAAAATTCTTTCTTCAAAGAATTAATAACCAGAACCCTCCTTACATTCCAGATGACCTAATTATTTTAGCTGTGAATCAAAGTTACAATGTAAAGATTTTTCCATATATAGCCTATGCTTTTATTTTACATTCATTAATAAAATAAAATTTTTAAGATTTTTATGAACTGTCGCCCCCTTCGAGCCTAGAAATAACGCTTAGAAATCCTATCTTTCAGTTACTAAAATTGTATAAAATCTATAGTTCTCTAAACACAGGATGCAAATATGACAATACAAAAGAATTACTTATAATCCTTTATACTTTTGAGAGGAGATTATCCTCTCTCTTTTTTTATCTTCAACTTAGTTCGACATTTAGAAACAGACTCTTATAGTTTGTTTTACATTCTTTAAAAGGAAAAATTAACTCATAACTTTCAAACTTATTCTTTACTTTATTGCGATAATTGGTTATAATAAAGTCTAGAATTTTTTGGAGGTAGTAAAATGAAAAAATCATTAGCAATGAAAATATTAGAAAATAAACTGGTATCCGGGAATCTAATAGCAGGTGAAGAGATTACTATAAAAATTGACCAGACATTAACTCAAGACTCTACCGGAACTATGGTCTACTTGCAATTATTAAAGCTTGATGTGGACAAGGTTAAGACTTCAAAGTCTGTTGCCTATATTGACCACAACACACTACAGCAAGGTTTTGAAAATGCTGATGACCACGAGTTTATTAAGACTGTGGCAGCAAGGCATAATATTATTTTTTCAAAGGCTGGTGGAGGTATCTGTCACCAAGTCCACTTGGAAAATTTTGCGATTCCCGGAGCAAGCCTACTTGGGTCAGATTCACATACTCCAACCTGTGGAGGATTAGGAGCCTTGGCCATAGGGGCTGGCGGATTAGATGTTGCTGTTGCCATGGCAAAGGGAGAATACAATTTAATTGTTCCTAAAATATATAGCATAAAACTCACTGGGGAGCTTTCAGATAAGGTCAATGGAAAGGATGTCATCCTAACCATCTTACAAAAATTGACTGTCAAGGGTGGGGTTGGATATATCATGGAATACTCTGGCGATGGGGTAAAAAACCTTTCTGTCACTGACAGGGCAACAATTTGTAATATGGGGGCAGAACTTGGTGCAACTACATCAATCTTCCCTAGTGATGAAAGGACTTTAGACTACTTAATAAAACAAGGTCGAGAAGAAGACTTTTTTCCACTTTGTGCAGATAAGAATGCTGACTACGATGAAATATTAGAATTAAATCTTTCAGAAATTGTTCCAATGGTCGCCCTTCCACACTCTCCTGATAATGTGAAAAAAATTTCAGAAGTCCAAGGGATTAAGGTCGACCAAGTGGCAATAGGTTCATGCACAAACTCTTCCTATGAAGATATGATGAAGGTTGCCAAAATTCTTGAAGGTAACAAGGTTCACCCTGATGTTTCTTTGGTTATTTCTCCAGGCTCTGCCAAGGTCTTAAATTTATTGGTGGAAAATGGTGCACTTAATACTATGATTAAGTCTGGAGCCAGAATTTTAGAATCAGCCTGTGGCCCTTGTATTGGTATGGGGCAAGCTCCAAAGGCTGGTGGAGTTTCCCTAAGAACATTTAATCGCAATTTCA
Organism: Tissierellia bacterium; assembly: GCA_012520935.1. Lineage (GTDB taxonomy): Bacteria > Bacillota > Clostridia > Tissierellales > Peptoniphilaceae > JAAYNG01. The sequence continues at coordinate 10,340 of JAAYNG010000106.1, forward strand.
AAGGCAGGTCTGGAACTATGGATGCAGAAGTCTACCTTCTATCTCCGCAAGCTGCAGTCTATTCCGCTATTAGTGGTGTCTTATCAGACCCATCAAACATAGAGAAAGACTTAACTGTGAAAGAACTAGAAAGCTACGGAAGACTTGACTCCTATTTTATCTTCCCTGAAGATATTAATAAGCCGGAAGTGGCTATGGGGAAAAATATTAAAGAAGTACCTATAGGCAGGGCTCTTGAAAAGACTTTACGGGGAACAATTTTATTAAAGACCGGGGACAATGTCACCACGGACGACATATGCCCTTCCAATGCAAAACTTCTCCCATTCAGGTCTAATGTGCCAGAGCTTTCAAAATATGCCTTTCAAACCTTAACAGATGACTTTAAAGACATATCCGAAAAATATAATGGCGGCTTTATTCTTGGAGGGAACAACTATGGACAAGGGTCTTCTAGGGAGCACGCTGCACTTGTCCCTCTCTACTTGGGGGTGAAGGCAGTTATAGCTAAGAGTTTTGCAAGAATACACAAGTCTAACCTTATCAATTCCGGGATACTTCCATTAACCTTTAAAAAACCTAGTGATTATGATGGGATTGATAGGTTTGATGAACTGGAAATCGAAGGATTAGAAGGTGGACTTTCTATGAATGGGAAACTCATTGTAAAAAACCTTACAAAAAACACTCAATTTGAAATAGTCCAAAACTTCTCTGAGAGAGAGGTCGAAGTTCTAAAACTTGGCGGTTATTTGAATTATGTTAAAGGGCAGGTGTAGTATGAAGACTATTACTGTTATAATAGGAGATGGAATAAGCCTTGAGGTTTCAAATGCTGCCATGGAGGTTATTAAAGCTACTGGAGTGAACATAGGCTTTGATATAAAGAGAGCCGGTCCTGAAATTTTAAAAAATACAGGCAGTCTTGTGGAAGAAGGACTTTACGAAAGCCTTGAAAGGAATAAAGTTGCCTTGAAGGGTCCAATCTCTACCCCGATAGGTTATGGCTTTTCAAGTATAAATGTGGAGCTTAGAAAAAAATATAACCTGTATGCCAATATCCGTCCTGTAAAAACCATGGGTGGCTTCTCAAAGTATCAGGATGTCGACTTGGTAATCTTTAGAGAAAATACTGAGGACCTTTATGCCGGGGTGGAGAAGAAGATTTCCGATGATGAAATGCATTCCATCAAAATAATTACAAGGGGAGCTTCTGAGAGGATTGCTCAAGCTGCCTTTGAATATGCAGTGTCCAGCAAAAGAAGAAAGGTGAGCGTAGTCACCAAGGCTAATATTATGAAACTTACAGATGGACTTTTCTTGGAAGTTGCAAGGGAAACAAGCAAAAAGTTCAAAGAAATTGAATTTGAGGAAATACTTGTTGACAATATGTGCATGCAGCTTGTGATAGACCCAAGCAGGTACGATATAATACTTACTGAAAACCTATATGGTGATATTCTTTCTGATCTCTGTGCAGGACTGGTGGGAGGCTTAGGCTTGTTGGCATCTGCCAATATTGGAAGTGACATGGCTATCTTTGAAGCAGTTCATGGTACTGCACCGGACATTGCTGGGAGAAATATAGCTAACCCCACCGCCCTAATCTTATCTGCAGCCATACTATTAGACCATATAGGTTGTCAAAGCGAAGGAAATTCAATTAGAGTGGCTGTTGAAAAAACCCTAGCAAATCACGAAAACCTCACAAGAGACTTAATGGGCAATAAGGGAACTAATGAGTTCACTGAAATTGTTATTTCAAATTTAAAATAAGGAGATAAAAATGATTAGTATTCAAGAAAACAAACCAAGGGTGAGGGAGGAACTTTTGAATCTTGCAGATAAAAATTCCTATATACCTCCAGAAGTTTATGAAAAATATGATGTGAAAAGAGGTCTTAGAAATGCTAATGGGACTGGTGTTGTCTGTGGTATTACTAATGTTGCATCCGTTGACGGCTACGACATAATAGATGGAAAAAAACTTGCTGTTGACGGGAAACTGTATTACAGGGGGATTTCACTTGAAAGTATCGTTGATGACTTATTAGAAAAAAAGCGTTTTGGCTTTGAAGAAACTTGTTTTCTCCTCCTCTTTGGAGAGCTGCCTTCTGAAAATGACTTAAGGAAGTTTGAAAAGATTATGAAAGAAATGAGAGCCTTCCCCAAAGACTTTGTTCAAGATGTAATCATAAAAATTCCAAGTAAAAATGTTATGAACAAGCTTCAAAGGGCGACACTAGTAATGTACTCATATGATGATGAAGCCGACAACACTTCATTAGAAAATACAATTATTCAAAGCGTTAGTCTTTTAGCTAAACTCCCTATGATGATGGCCTACGCCTACCAAACAATGGAGCATAAATACAATAATAAGTCGCTTGTTATCCACCATCCTCAAGATAATATGTCAACTGCTGAAAATATACTGCGGCTGATAAGGGATAATGGTGAGTTCACTGACTTAGAAGCTAAGCTACTCGACCTTTGTCTGGTCATCCATGCAGACCACGGTGGTGGTAATAACTCAGCCTTTGCAACCCATGTAGTTTCTTCTACAGGAACTGATTTTTACTCTGTTATGTCGACAGCTATGGGGTCTTTGAAGGGACCAAAACATGGTGGTGCAAATCATAAGGTAATAGGCATGACAAATGACATAATGGCCAACTGTGATTATAATAATGAATCAATTTTAGAAAGCTATATAAGGAAAATATTGAACAAAGATGCCTTTGATAGGAAGGGCTTAATCTATGGTATGGGTCATGCTGTCTATACAATCTCAGACCCAAGAACTGTTATTTTAAAGAAAAAAGCCTTAGAACTCGCAAAAGAAAAGGGCAAAGAAGAAGAGTTCTACCTCCTCAATAACATTGAAAAGATTACAAAAAAAATCTTTAAGGAAGAGAGAAGTCAAGATATCTGTGCAAATGTTGATATGTATTCCGGCTATGTTTATAAAATTTTAGGAATTTCAGAGGAACTTTTCACTCCAATCTTTGCCCTTTCAAGAACTTCTGGCTGGTGTGCCCATAGGCTTGAGCAGATAAGGGATGATAAAATAATAAGACCGGCTTATATAACAAATCTTAAACCTAGAGCTTTTGTAGGAATCCAAGACCGTAAGGACTTGATTTAAAAAATAGTTAAACCACAGATGAAAAGCTGATATGATTCTCCATAAGTAGACAAGGTAAATAACCAAAACTACTTATGGAGGTTTTTTTATTATTATATCTCGCTTGAAAAAGTGTGTTCACCATGTAAAATCAAAAGAAAGACACTTGTTGATTATCTATTTCGTGAATACTTTATATGTTTTTTACAATATAATCCTTTCATTTTTATTCAAACTATGGTAAAATCTTTTTGGTTTAAAAAAGGAGTGTTTCTATGTTTATTGATATTCCTGTAGATAAGGAAACTACATTTCACTTTATAGGAATCGGTGGCGTTTCTATGTCCGCCATGGCTAAAATTTTAAAAAATGAAGGTTATAATGTTCAAGGGTCTGACTCCCATATGTCAAGCTCTACAGATAAATTATTATTGGCCGGCGTAAAAGTCTACAAGGGACAAAGAAAAGAAAATATTAACGGTGCAAATATTGTTATCTATACAGATGCGGTTAAAAGCGATAATGAAGAATTGCAGGAGGCTAAGGATAAGGGGCTTAAAATTTACTCAAGGGCTGAGTTTCTTGGTCTATTGATGAAAAATTATGAGAAAAGAATAGTTGTTTCAGGTACACATGGAAAGACCAGTACAACCAGCATGCTTACAACAATCTTCAATAGGACAAACTTGGACCCAACAATTATGATTGGTGGGGACCTGGACGAGATTGGAGGCAATGTAAGGGTCGGTGGTCAAAAATATTTAATCACTGAAGGTTGTGAATACAAGGCAAACATATTAAAGTACGAGCCAACAACTGCAATAATTTTAAACATAGACTCAGACCACTTAGATTTTTTTAAGGATATTGACGATGTCCTAAATACATTTGTTGAATATGTTAAAAAACTCAGTGAAGATGATATACTTATACTTGGGAATAATGTTTATGGTTTTGATGCTTTAAAGAAGAATACCAAGGCGAAAGTTATATCTTATGGCGAAGGCGAAGCTGACTTTATAATTAGTAACATTGTTCACCAAGCTGACAGTCTAACCTATAAGCTTAGCCATAAAGGTAAGGATAAGGAAGTTAAGCTAAGGGTTATCGGTGACCACAATGTTTACAATGCAACAGCTGCCGTAGCCGCTGCTGTATTAAATGATATAGATATGGATTCGGCTATAAAAAATATTGCCCAATATAAAGGTGTCCATAGGAGGTTGGAGTACAAGGGGGAGATTGATGGAATAGTTGTTTGTGATGACTACGCCCACCACCCAACAGAGGTAGAAGCTTGCCTCCAAGCCATGAGTGAAGTTAAGAAAGGTAGACTCATAGCTATTTTTCAACCCCATACCTTTACAAGGACAAAACTCTTGTTAAAGCAATTTGGAAAGGCCTTCGCCAAGTCAGACTTAACCATTATCACTGACATTTATGCAGCCAGGGAAACAGATGACCATTCTATCCATTCAAAGGACCTGTCTGTTGAGATTAATAAAAATGGTTATAATTCTATTTATATTTCTTCTTTCAAGGAAATATTAGATTATTTAAAGGATGAAGCCAAGGCTGGGGATACAATTATAACAATTGGAGCCGGAAATATCTATATACTTGGAGAAGAGTTTTTGGGAGATTATAATAACGAGAAATATTTATAAGGAGGTCTTAATGAAAAAAGATTTTAAGGTATCTGGACTCCATTGTGGTGGATGTGCAGCATCACTTAAGCTGGAATTACTTGATGTGAATGGCATTAAAGATGTCGCATTTGACGAGGGGCTTAAATTGATGACAGTTGAAGGTGAAGATATTATTAATGATGATGTGAAAAAAGCAGTTGAGGTCTGCGGTTTTGACTATCTAGGTGAAGCCTAAGTTAAGACTAAAAAGAAAGGAGAAATTATGCCTAAAGCAACTTATTTTAATTTGGATGAAAAAAGAAAGGAAGAAATCAGAACAAGCTCAATGGATTTATTTATAAATAATCCATATGATGACATTGCAATCAGAGAAATTGCAGAAAAATTAGACATCTCAGTTGGGTCTTTTTACAAGTACTTCGACAGCAAGGAAGATATGTATACTTATTACATGGATTTAATTGAAGAAAAACTATTTGCCCATGATGACCCTTCATTGAAATTACAAGTGAACCCACTTAAAGACTTAAAAAACCTATTAAGTGATAAGGAATATAAATACTATAACACATGGTTTAAGGTGCCTACTACACTTTATTTAGAGGCCTACTTCGTAAACTATGAAGACCATATTTCAAAAAGAGTGAAGGGATTGGAAGGCAAATTAAAGGATAATAAGGATTTAAAGACAGCTAAATACTTTATTTCCAATGCCCTATTTAACTTCTTGATGTTTGCAAGAACTTTTGATAAAACCGATAAGCCGGAAGAAATGTCTGAAAAATTAAAAGACTACTTCAGCGAAGTTATAATTCCTAGTATAATAAAATAACATAGGAGACTATTATGAAGGACATATTTGAAAATGCAATTGAGGCTTTAGAAAAAGATAATAAAAAAAAGGAAAAGCTTTCAAGCCTGGTTGCAAACCTCCGACTCTTGGTTTTTCTTCTCATAATTTATGCAATATTTAATGGATACCAGGGTGGGTCTGTTTTCTATAATTCCATAGCAATTATTTCTACTATCGCCTTTGTTGTCCTTGTAATAGTTCATAATAAGGTAAAGGGAAAAATCTCTAAAATAGAGGCCTTGTTAGAGGTCAATAAAAAGTATATCAAAAGGTTGGACGGAACTTGGATTGAATTTGAAGATGCCGGTCTTGAATTTTTAGACAACGAGCACCTATACGCCAACGACTTGGATATTTTTGGCAACTATTCCTTGTTTAAACTTTTGAACCTATCGAATACTGAAACAGGCAGGAAGTTATTTTCAAAGGCACTCTTATATCCCAGCAAGGAAATAGAAGCTATTCAGAAAAGGCAGGAAGCTATAGAGGAATTGTCCGGCAAGATTGACTTTGTAAGAGAGTTGGAAGCCATATCTTCCATAAACAAGAACAAGTTGCAAAGTCCAGACAAGTTAATTGAATATGCCAAGTCTGATGAAAGGGTCTTTAAAAATTCGATTATGGAATTAGTGAGGTTTTTGCCTGTCCTAATGATTGGGTTTAACCTTACCCTTACTTGGACTGACAGCTTTAAATATCCTGCAATTATCTTTACAGTCCTTCAAGTTATCTTATGGGTTGTTGGAATCCTAAAAAATCAAGAGGCCCTGTCCATCGTTAATTACTTAAAATACAATCTTGAAACCTATAGGGAAATGCTCTTGGAAATTGAAAAGACTGACTTCGAGTCCAGCTATATTACAAATATCAAAGAAATAATGTTCAAGGACAAGCTATCATCTTTAAAGGCAATCAAGGACTTGGGTAGGATAACCGACCTTGTCAACATAAGGGCACAGGGGATTATGAACATCCTCTTGAATGTCTTCTTCTTATGGGACTACCAATGCCTATTTATGCTGGAAAAATGGAAAAAAAAGTATGGGCAAGAGGTGGAAGGTTGGATTAATGGAATTGGTGAAGTGGAATCCCTTATGAGCTTTTCTCAAATCCCTAATATAACAAAAGGTTCAAATCTGCCAACTATTACTGGTGGTGGAAATTCAATTAAAGCTAAGGCTATGGGTCATATCTTAATAAATGACGAAGAAAGAGTAGCCAACGACTTGTCAATGCAGAATGAAATCCTTATCATAACCGGTTCAAACATGTCCGGTAAGACCACCTTCTTGAGGACTATAGGTGTGAACTTAGTTCTATGCTACAATGGTGCAAGGGTTATTGCTGAAGAATTCTCTGCAAGCATTATGGAAATTTGTTCTTCCATGAGGATTGTTGACGACTTGGGTAAAGGGATATCTACCTTCTATGCTGAAATCTTAAAGATTAAAAAGATTATTGATAAGGCGGAGGAAGGACCTAATATGATTTTCCTAATTGACGAAATATTTAGGGGAACGAACTCAGTAGACAGGATTGCCGGTGCTAAGAATGTAATAAATAACCTAAAGAATTCGGGGGCAATCGGGGCCATAAGTACCCATGACCTGGAACTTAGCCAGTTAGACGATGGTAAAAGGATTCTCAACTACCACTTTGATGACCAATATGATGGAGATAAAATCACCTTTGACTACAAAATTAAAAAAGGTGCATCTACTTCAACTAATGCTCGTAACCTTATGAAGCTAGCTGGAATAAAGATGATTGAAGGATAAATATAATTTTAATTGTTGGACGGATGGGATATTATCCGTCCAATTTTTTTATAAGTAAATTATATAAGAAGGAAGCTACTGTATAAGTCAATTATCATAAGCTCCTTTTATTTAGTCCCTAGAAGCTAGGTAAAATAATTCCCACTAGGATACCATACCAGTTCCCTACAACATAACCAAATGTTCCAACCAGTATTGCTGGAACAATTATGGCCTCCCATCCCTTTGAAACCGCCATTGCAGCTGCAGTTGTTGGCCCACCAGCATTAGAATTTGCTGCTATGATGATTTCTTCAATTGAAAACTTGAATATTTTTCCTAGCACTAATGAAACTATCAGGTTTACAAATACAACTATAGCTGCTAGAACTAATAGTAGTGGAGACTTTTCAAGTATCATACCTACTGAAGCAGGCGCCCCTATTACTGCAAAGAAAATATAGATTAAAAATGTTCCAACCTCTTGGGCACCTGAAATTTTTTCAAATTGCTCTGCAAAAACAGATGCTAATATCATTGTAATTGTAGCCATTAGCAAATACTTGCTCCCCAGCATACCATTTAACAATTGAAAGAAGAAATTGCTTGTAGGAATAACTGCTGATAAAAGGTCTCC
>JAAYNG010000107.1 GCA_012520935.1 Tissierellia bacterium
ATATTATCCGCATTTCCCTGCTCGTAGACATTGTTAAAATATTCTTGTATTACACCAAGGTTGATATCAATATTGATTACCCCAACGACTCTTGAACCACTAAAGATTGGAGCTGCAATAGTAGTCATCATACCATAATCCGGGTCAACATATGGCGATAATACAATCATCTTTTGTTCTTGGGAAGGTCTTGTATACCAATCCAGACTATTTCTGTCGTCGTAATCAAACGCTCTATCTATACTTACATTACTGTTTTCTTTATGCAAATATATTGCAAAATGTCCATTATAGTAAAGCGGATGGTCTTCATAGTCAGCATCTCTTCCATCAAATTCATTCGGTTCAAAATAAACTCCGATTCCTGAGATATAGTCATTAGACTCTAAGAGATCAGTTGCTGTATCGATAATGAGATCCCTCGATCTATTCTGCATCGGCACCGATTCTATAGTGTTTTCGATATTATGATCAAAAGCGACTGATGCTTGATATATTCCAGTAAAAATATTAGTCACCTGACCAGCAAATGAACTAGCTTCATAAGACATAGACTCTTTTTTAGATTCGAAACCTCTCGAATAGCTTGTGTAGGCTTCATAAACCGTCTTTGCACCCAGGACGACTGATAAGGTTACTACGATAATCAGGACTAATTTAGTCCCGACGCTACCTCTTTTTTCAAACTTCGATCGATTTGCTTCTTTTCCAACTCTGTCAAATTTTCCCATAAATTATTTACCCCCTCATTAATTCAAAAGCCCAAATAAGATCCCAAATAATACACCTATCGTACCACAGCTATAAAAAGAAAGCAAGCAATATAACTTTTACTTTCCCTCTAATGTTTAATATCAGTTTTCACACTTATCTAAATAAAGGATTCTATTTATTTTTGTAACATACCTTTGAACTCTTATGGATTTTCACGCTGCTTTCTCTCCTTTGGGGTGGAGGATCAAAGGAGGCAGTATTAACTTGAGATTAGTATCAGTATGCATCAGGGGATACCAGTTTTCAAGGTAAATCATTTAAATGTACAGGTAGCTAAAGTTAAACATAACAATGATAACCTGTCTCTATTCTAATTTATAAAATTTTGCTATTATTTCTTTTTATTAGGGTATATCCTTAGATGATGGAGGTGTTTTTATGACTGTCAGGGAGAAAATAATTGAATACTTAAGCGAGGGCGAGCCCAAGTACAAGGAAGAGCTTGCCATACATTTTAATTTACAGCGTGAAGATTTAAAAGATTTTTATAAGATATTAAATGCTTTGGAAAAGGAAGGGGTCGTTTATAAGTCTAAGGAAGGCAAGTTCCAATCTATTGGACAAAACCAATACTTCCTCCAAGGGACTTTCTTACAAAATGAAAGGGGTTTCGGCTTTGTTGAGGGGGACTTTGGAAGGGATATCCACATAGGCAAAGACTATGTCAACGGTGCCATGCAGGGGGACAGAGTCCTCGTTAACCTCTTAAGGGAAGAAAACGGCAGGGAGAGTCCTGAAGGCGAGATAGTAAAAATACTTGAAAGGAAGAACAATCAAATTGTTGGAATTTTCAATGACAACAAGTCCTTTGGCTTTGTCGTACCTGATAACAAAAAAATTCTTCAAGATATTTATATACCTAAGGGAAGGACTAACGGAGCAAAGGCCGGCGATAAGGTTCTTATTGAGGTCACCAAGTACCCGGAGGCTAACAAGTCCCCTGAAGGTGTCGTAGTTGAAGTAATTGGTCAAGTTGGAGAAAAGGGAACTGACATCCTTTCTGTTGTGAAGGATATGGGTATTCCTGATTCTTTTTCCAAGAAGACAATCAAGTATGCGGAAAGCCTTTTTGATGTGGGACAAGAAGACTTAAAGGGGAGGGAGGATTTAACCGACCTTACTACTTTTACCATAGACGGGGCAGATGCCAAAGACTTTGACGATGCCGTTTCCATAAAGAAGATTGATATTGGCTATAAGCTTGGAGTCCACATTGCCGATGTTTCACACTATGTTAAAGAGGACACCAAGATAGATGAAGATGCAAAAGAACGAGGAAACTCCGTCTACTTGCTTTCCAAAGTTATACCTATGTTGCCTGAAAGGCTTTCCAATGACCTCTGTTCACTTAAGGAGGGGGTTATAAGGCTTACCCTTTCAATCTTTATGGACATAGACAGCGAGGGCATGGTAAGGGACTACAGGATTGTTAAGTCTTATATAAAGAGTAAGAAACGACTGATTTATGATGAAGTTTCCGACCTTTTAGAAAGTGGAACAACTGACAAGCCATATTTAAACGACTTAAAAGACGACTTGTTTATGATGGAAGAGCTTTTTGAAATTTTAAAGAAAAAGAGGGACAAAAGGGGTGCCATCGACTTTGAGTTCCCTGAAAGATATATAGAATTAGATGAAAGGGACAGACCTATAAAGATAGGACGCTTGGAAAGAAGGGTTGCCAACAAGATTATTGAAGAGTTTATGCTGGTTGCCAATGAAACCGTTGCGGAAAGCTTCTTGAAAAAAGAAATTCCATTCCTCTACAGGGTCCACGAAGACCCTAGCCTTGAGAGGATTACCGACCTTAAGAGGATTGTCGGAAACTTAGGCTATACACTTCACTATAAGGACGACTTGGAGCCACAAAACCTCAAGGACTTAATCGACAAGTCTGTGGGTACAAAGGATGAAGCCTTGATAAAGACTATGGTATTAAGGTCTTTGAGAAAGGCGAGGTATTCCGAAGAGAGTCTTGGACACTTCGGACTTTCTGTGGACTTCTATACCCACTTTACTTCGCCCATTAGGCGGTATTCCGACCTTATGATACACAGGATTATTTCCAAGCACTTGGACAAGAGCCTGACTAAAAAGGACAGGGACCGGCTGGAAAAGCACCTACCTAAGATTGCTGAACACATTTCCAACACGGAAAGGCGGGCTGAGGAGGCTGAAAGAAGGATTGACGACATCAAGGTTGCCGAGTACATGGGCCGGTTTGTCGGTCAGTCTTTCACAGGTATTATCCAGTCTGTGGTGTCCTTCGGTATCTATGTGGAGCTTGAAAATACTGCCGAAGGTTTGATAAGATATGAAGACTTTAATGAATATATGGTGTATAATGAAGATAATATGACGGCTGTTGGAGAAAGGTCCGGAAGGACCTTCAGCATTGGGGACGAGATAAGGGTTATTGTTGCCAATGTCAATGTGGAAGAGGGACAAATAGATTTTATATTGGATGAGGATATGAATGAGTAAGAAAAATAAAGTTTTTGCCACAAACAGGAAGGCAAGACACGACTATTATATAGAAGAAACCTACGAGGCTGGAATTGCCTTGAAGGGTACAGAGGTTAAGTCTATCAGGCAAGGTAGGGTTAACCTTAAGGAGTCCTACGCTGAGGTGAGGAACGGAGAAATCTTTGTGGTGGGTATGCATATAAGCCCCTATGCCGAAGGGAACATTTTTAATGTGGACCCCCTAAGGAAGAGGAAGCTCCTCCTCCATAAGAGGGAGATTAGGAAGATTAGTCAGGCTGTGACCCTAAAGGGTTATACTCTGGTCATCACTTCCCTTTACTTGAGCAAGGGGAGGATAAAGGCGGAGCTTGCTGTCGCAAGAGGTAAGAAGCTCTATGACAAGCGGGAGGCAATCGCCAAGAAGGACTCTGAAAGAAGGATATTACAAGCTGCTAGGGAGGACAGGTAGTGATTTTAAACATTGGACTTGACATCGGGTCAACGACAATTAAATTGATTGTCTTGGACGATGATTATAATATTATTTATAAGAATTATGAAAGGCACTATTCTGATATTGGCTTAACCTTAAAGAGCATTTTAGAAAAGGCTAAGCCTTTTATTACAAGCGAAAGTGTAAGAGTGTCTATTACAGGCTCCGGAGGACTGCAAGTCAAGGACTTCTTGCAAGTGGAATTTATACAGGAGGTTGTGGCTGCAGTTGAATCCGTTAAAAAGTTCATTCCAAAGACGGATGTTGCCATAGAGCTGGGGGGAGAAGACTCGAAGATAACCTTCTTTAGAGGGGCTTTGGAGCAGAGGATGAATTCCATATGTGCCGGAGGGACCGGTGCCTTTATAGACCAGATGGCTTCTTTATTGGAAACAGATGCCGCCGGTCTTAATGAACTTGCAAAGAAGGCAAGCAGGACCTACCCTATTGCTTCAAGGTGTGGTGTCTTTGCGAAAACAGACATCCAAGCCTTGATGAATCAGGGTGTTCCTAAGGAAGACATTGCAGTTTCTGTCTTTCAATCTGTTGTCAACCAAACTATTTCCAACCTTGCCTGCGGAAGGACTATTGAGGGGAATGTAGCCTTTTTAGGAGGGCCACTCCACTATCTGGATGTCCTTGTGGAAAGGTTTATAAAGACCTTGGAACTGGAAGATGACGAGATAATTATACCGGAAGATTCCAACCTTTATGTTGCCTTGGGGGCTGCCATTGCTGCCATGAAGACAAAGCCTATAAAGACTTACGAATTTTTCCAAAGGGCTGAAGGGGAGTACAAGGAAAGGATTGAAGGGGTTGAACTGGACCCACTCTTCAAAAGTCCTGAAGAATATGAAGAATTTAAGGAAAAACATGCAATAGATATAGTTAAATATGGAGATTTAAAAGGCTACAAGGGTAAGCTTGCCTTTGGCGTTGATGCCGGGTCAACAACTACCAAGCTGGTAGTCTTAGGGGAAGACAACGAAATCCTCTATTCTTTCTATGGGAACAACTATGGAAAGCCTCTGGAAGTTGTCATGAGGGAATTGGGAAAAATTTATGACATGATGGATGAAGGTGCAGAAATCGTCGCCTCCGGAGCAACAGGATACGGCGAGGACTTCTTAAGGGCAGCCTTGAACATTGATGTTGGAGAGGTTGAAACCATAGCCCATTTCAGGGCGGCAAGGTTTTTCAATGAAGATGTAGACTTTATCCTAGACATTGGTGGCCAAGACATGAAGGCCATGAGGGTCAAGGACGGAATGATTTCTTCCATCCTGCTGAACGAGGCCTGTTCTGCCGGCTGTGGGTCCTTTCTTGAAACCTTTGCCAATTCTTTGAACCTGTCGGTACAGGACTTTGCAAAGTTGGCTGTTCAAAGCAAGAAGCCTGTGGACCTTGGCAGTCGCTGCACTGTCTTTATGAACTCCAAGGTCAAGCAGGCACAAAAGGAAGGTGCTGCAGTTTCCGACATAGCTGCCGGACTCTCCTATTCCGTTATAAAAAATGCCCTGCAAAAGGTTATAAAGATTAGAAACTTTGACGAGATGGGCGAAAATATAGTTGTCCAAGGGGGGACCTTCTTAAGCGACGGTATCTTAAGAGCCTTTGAAAAGATTTCCGGAAGGACTGCCACCCGGCCGAAGATTGCAGGCCTGATGGGAGCCTTTGGAATTGCCCTTATCGCCAAGGAAAAATCCACTGGCAAGTCGAGCCTAAAAAACAAGGAAGAATTGGAAAAGTTTGAATATACGACTAAGACTTCAACCTGCAAGGGTTGTACCAACCACTGTTCACTTACGATAAATGTCTTTAATGACGGTGGCAGGTACATTACAGGAAACAGGTGCGAGAGGCCTCTTGGCAACAAGACTTCCGATGAACTCTTGCCAAACCTCTTCACTTACAAGGCGGAAAGGGTCTTCCAATACGAGTCCCTCCCTCCTGAAGACGGGAAGGGTGTCGTAGGAATACCGAGAGTTCTTAATATGTACGAGAACTATCCTTTCTGGCATACACTTTTGACAGAGCTGGGCTTTTCCGTTGTGCTATCAACCAAGTCTTCAAGGGAAGTCTACGAGCTGGGGATAAGTTCCATTACCAGTGAAACACTCTGTTATCCGGCTAAGCTTGTACATGGACACATAGAGGACCTGATAAAAAAAGAAGTGGATATCATCTTCTACCCTTCTGTCTTCTATGAGGAAAAGGAGTTTGAAAATGCGGACAATTCAGTGAACTGTCCGGTTGTTGCAGGCTACCCTGATGTTATTAAAAACAATGTAGATAATTTAAAGAATAAAAATGTACGCTTTGTAAACCCGTTTGTTGCCTTCCAAGACAGGACTCTTATGAAGTCCCAACTGGTGAACGCCTTCAAGGGCTTCGGCTTCCTATTTGCCGAGTCCGAAATGGGGAATGCCGTTGACCTTGCCTACAGGGAACTGGACAGGTACAGGGATGATGTGGTCAAGGAGGGTGACTATGCCTTAGAATATATGAAGGAACATGGTTTAAAGGGGATTGTCCTTGCAGGAAGACCATACCATGTGGACCCTGAAATCAACCATGGAATTCCTGAAATGATAAACTCTCTAGGCTTTGTTGTCTTGTCAGAGGACTCTGTGGCAACCAAGACCAACCTTAGCGGAAGAATGAGGATACTTGACCAGTGGTCCTACCATGCAAGGCTTTACAGGGCTGCCAAATTTGTGGGCAAGCACGAGGACTTGAACCTGATTCAGCTAAACTCTTTCGGTTGCGGAATTGATGCTGTCACCACAGACCAGGTGGCAGAGATTTTAAAGAGTTATAATAAGATATATACAGCCTTAAAGATAGATGAAGTAAATAACCTTGGTGCAGCAAGGATAAGGGTAAGATCCTTGAAAGAGGCAATCGAAAACAGGAAAGACCATCCCGAACTTATGAGGATTGGCGAGGGGGACTTCTACCCTGAATACCCTGTATTTACTGTGGACAAGAGGAAGACCCACACCATACTGGCACCTCAAATGGCCCCAATCCACTTTGAAATCCTTGAAGAGGCCCTGCAGTTAGAGGGCTATAATTTAAAATTCCTAAAGGATATAAACAAGGAAACCATTGAACTTGGCATTAAGTATGTAAATAACGATGCCTGCTACCCTACCATGTTTGTCGTGGGGCAATTTTTGCAGGCACTTCAATCGGGAGAATATGACCCGGACTATACAACTGTTTTAATGACACAAACCGGCGGTGCCTGCAGGGCTTCCAACTATGTGGGACTTATCAGAAAGGCCTTGATTGATGCAGGCTTCCCTCAAGTCCCTGTGATCGCCTTGAGTGTTCAAGGAATTGAAGGAAATCCCGGCTTTAAGCTTACGCCAAGCCTCGGCAAGAAGGCGGTTATCGGCGGACTATATGGCGACCTGCTCATGAGGCTGAGAAATGAGAACTTCCCTTATGAAAAGCATGAAGGGTCAACAGAGGCTTTGGTTGATAAGTGGGTGCAAAAGTTAAAGGTCGACATAGCCAAAGGCGACATGAGGACCTTTAAGAGGAATGTGGACAATATTATACTCAGCTTCAAGAATTTGGAAAAGACAGGTGAGAAGAAGCCAAAGGCTGGAATTGTAGGAGAAATCCTCGTCAAATTCCTTCCGCAGGCCAACAACTTTGTCCAAAAGATTATGGAGGAAGAGGGTTTTGAGGTAATTGTGCCTGACCTAGTGGACTTCATTTTATACTGCTTCAGCAATTCAAGGAACAAGAACAATGCCTTTGGTGGCTTTGGCTTTGGTGCCTTAATCTCTGACATAGGGATAATGTATGTGGAAAGGTATAGGAATTATATAAGAAGGCAGCTTAAGAAGACAGGTTTCTCAGCCCCATTAAAGATTGGCGAGTTGGAAGAGCTGGGCAAGGAGTTTGTTTCCTTGAACCACCAATATGGAGAGGGTTGGCTATTAACTGCTGAAATGGTAGAGTTAATCCATTCCGATGCACCCAACATTGTCTGCGTTCAACCCTTCGGTTGCCTGCCTAACCACTTGACCGGCAAGGGTGCAATCAAGGCTATTAGGGAAAAGTACCCTAGAGCCAATATTGTCCCGATTGACTATGACCCGGGTGCAAGTGAAGTCAACCAGTTAAATAGAATTAAGCTGATGCTGTCCCATGCAAGGGATGAGTTTTATAAGAATGTATAAATTCCACAGGAGGTAGATATGGATATCTTAGCTATATCTAAAGAAGTAAGTGAAGATGTTATAAAGTGGAGGAGGGACCTCCATCAAATTCCGGAAGTTGGAAACGACCTGCCAAAGACTGCCGACTATGTGTCTAAAGTCCTTGACGACTTGGGTGTAGAATACACGAGTGGTGTGGGACTGCCTCATGGAATCCTTGCTAGAATTAAAGGTGGTAAAAAAGGAAAGACCATTGCCCTAAGGGCTGACATGGATGCCTGTGGACATGATGCCCAGACTGCAATTCTTTTGGGAACGATTAAAATATTAAACAACCTCAAAGAAAACCTCACTGGTGAAATGGCCTTCCTCTTCCAACCAAGCGATGATATTTCTTCCGGAGCAAAGCCCATGATTGAAGCCGGTGCCCTAAAGGGAGTGGATAGGATTATCGGCCTCCATGTGGGCAATGTCTTTCCTGCTGACAGGTCGGGAAAGGTCTTCTATTCCACCGGTGGAATGATGGGAGACTTGGACAAGTTCACAATAAAGGTTAAGGGAAAGGGGACCCACGGAGCCTACCCTCACGAAGGAGTTGACCCAATTGTAGTGGCTTCCTATATTATAAATGGAATACAAGCCATTGTTGCTAGAGAGCTTGACCCTGTGGACCCGGGAGTTATAACATTTGGTGTCTTTAATGGTGGAGAGGTAAACAATATTATTCCTGAAGAGGTCATGCTGGAAGGAACTTCAAGGGCTGTTAACCACAAGACAAGAGCCTATATGAAAGAGAGAATCGGCGAAATCGCAGAGGGGATTGCCAAGTCACACAGGGCTGAGGTGGAATATCTTTACTACCTGAATGCGCCCCCTCTTGTAAACGATAAGACTGTGGCAGAAGAACTGGCAGCCAGTGCTAAAAAGGTCTTGGGTAAAGAACTGGTTGAAGAGCTTAGGAAGCCTGTAATGGGTGGTGAGGACTTTGCCTATTACTTGGAGGAAGTACCGGGTGCCTACCTCTTCATTTCAAACCCTTTGGCAATTGATGGGGTCTGCTATGCCCAACACAACCCTAAATTTGCCCTTGATGAATCCGTTCTCTACCGTGGGGTTGCTTGCTTTGTACAACATGTCTTTGATTATCTGGTATAAGGAGGAAGAGATGGAAAAACTTGCTAAAACAATTGAAGATAAATTGATTGAGGACTATAAAACTCTTCATCAAATACCTGAAATAGAGCTGGACCTCCCTAAGACCTTTGAATATATAAAGAAAAGATTGGATGGCTTGGGAGTAAAGTATGAAACAGGCATAGGGGTTGAACATTCTATCTTGGCTGAAATTGAAGGAGACCTGCCCGGCGAAACAACTGCCATAAGGGCAGACATGGACGGTTTAAAGATAGGAGAAAAAACAGGACTTCCCTATGCTTCAACAAACGGAAATATGCATGCCTGTGGCCATGACGGTCATGTTGCCATGGCACTAGGAACTGCTGAAATCCTTTCTAAGAATAAGGACAGGCTTAAGGGCAAGGTTAAATTTATCTTCCAACCCGGAGAAGAAGGGGGACATGGCGGCAAGCCAATGGTGGAAGCCGGTATCCTTGATGGTGTGGACAGGGTCTTAGCCATCCATGCCGGTTCTTTAGCTGATGAGGGTGAAGTGGGTGATATCTTTTTTATAAAGGGGCCTATGATGGCCTCCATGGATGCCTTTGAGATAAAGGTAATTGGGGACGGAGCCCATGGAGCAATGCCCCATACCGGCATAGACCCCATATCTATTACTGCTTCAATCATAGAAGAAAGCCAAAAGATAGTGGCAAGGGAAAAGAATCCGGTTGATGCCGGAGTAATATCCTACGGAGTAGTAAAGGGGGGCAGAGCCTTTAACATAATCACGCAATTCGTTGAAGTTGAAGGTACTATAAGGGCATTGGAACACGACACCAGAGACTTCTTAAAGGAGAGATTAAAGGAAGTTGTAGTGTCCACAGCAAGGGCAATGAGAGGGTCGGCAGAAATTATAATTCACGATACCTGCCCTCCTCTAATAAATGACAATAGGGTAGTTGAAGAAGTCTACCAAAAATCAAGGGCTATCTTTGGAGAATCTGTAAAGTATATGAAAAAGCCGGTTATGTCTTCAGAGGACTTTGCATTTTTTGTAAACAAGCTACCCGGAGCTATGATTTTCTTAAATAATGCTAAGGAGATTGATGGTGCCTTTCACCCACACCATAATCATAAATTTGCAATTGACGAGAATCTTTTGTATAAGGGTGTTGCAGTCTTTTTAGCAGCGGTGCTTGACTAATGATCGCTTACAGTTTCTCTCAATGATAGGGTGTGTCATTACGAACGAAATGCCAGCGATGATTAAAGACCCTAGCAATTAATAAATTTATTACAAAGAAGTCAGGTAATATTATGAAAGAACAAAATAAAGGCGTATTACAAGTTCATATAGCAGTCATCATGTTTGGTTTAGTTGGTGTCATAGGCAGGTTTGTGTCCACATCCGCCCTTGGCATTACAGCCATGAGGGTCTTGTTCTCTTCCATCGCCCTCTTCCTTGCCCTCAAACTTAAAAAAGAGAAAATCTTAGTGGATACTAAAAAAGATTATATCATTTTCTTAATAGCAGGGGCTATATTGTCCTTCCACTGGGTAATGTTTTTGACCTCAGTAAAGGTTGGCGGGGTTGCCATAGCCACAATAACCGCAGCGACCTTCCCGCTTTTTATTTCTTTTTTTGAGCCGGTCTTCTTCAAAGAAAAGTTAGAAAAAAGCAGCGTCATAATGTCTATAATGATAATCGTCGGTGTAATTATCCTTACTCCATTGGATGCAAGTCCAAATCTTATAAAGGGTATCACTACAGGTATGCTTGGCAGTTTCACCTATGCCGTGCTTGCCCTTATCAACAGAAAGCTGCTCAATAGGCATATCCCCATGATAGTGAGCTTCTACGAACAGTCTATAGTCTTTTTAATAACCTTTCCAATAGTCTTATTGACAAAGACGGAAATCTATACAAGTGACCTCCCCCTATTAATTTTCATGGGCATAGCCTGCACTGCCCTTTCCCATACACTTTTTATTTCTTCATTGAAAAAGATAAAGGCACATACAGCCGGAATCATATCAGGACTTGAACCGGTTTACGGAATCATACTTGCTATAATAATACTTGGAGAATTTCCAAACTTAAGGACTGTAGTTGGAGGTCTAATAATTATCTTAGCAACAGTCTATGCCTCCTTGAAAAAGGAATAGCTTTAGATAGGTCATTTAATTCTAAATAACTCAAACTTCGCAGTTGGAAAACACTTCTTACCCCAATCATTGCGAGGGCTTTAGCCCGAAGCAATTCATAAGTATTTGCCTTGAAACTGGATTGCTTCCCTTCGCTCGCAATGACCATGTGCGAAATTTGAATAAATAATACAAACATAAGCAATGTGTATATACGCATCATTGCGAAGCTTGAAGTAGCGTGTCAATCCAGAGAACTTCAATAGGACCGATTAAATTAATAAAAGCAAATAGCTAGTCAACATTTTGGTGTGCCTCAAGGTATTTTTGATTCAGTATGGCATTTACAATAGGGTGCTTGGAGTTGACCTCACTCATATCGCTGGAAAGCTTGCTGGTGATTTTTTTGACATATTCCATTGCCTCCCCTTCCTTCCCATCAGAAAGTAAGCCTTGGATACAAAGGAGTTGGTTCTTATATTCATGGCTCTTTCGCCTCTGCTGTAAGAGGTTTTCTTTCACCTGCTGGTAGCGGACCAGTTGGCTTTCACTTTGCCTTTTCAAAAGCTGGTGTTGCTCTTGACTTTTCTTTTCTCGAATCTGGCTTTGGAGGAGCCAAATGGCTAAAATTACTATAATTAAAAGCCAAATACTCATAAATATTAGAAAGTTGAAATAGGGTAAATTTTGACCATTTTTGACGAACATGAAAAAATATCCCAGTAGATCGCCGGCATTGGTGCAAGTATCTTAAATCTAGTCCCCTTGTTAATTGGCATTCAATACCTTACTGCCGGAGTGGTAGTTATAGAGGTGCTTTTGCTGTCATTGGTCTTACTGCCACTTGTATACTATAAAAAATGATAAGAGTGTCAAAAACAAAAATTTAATTGTTTCTGTAGGGGCGGTTATTAACCGCCCGTTCCTTAGAAAGGCTATAATTAAAACTTTTAAGATGTACGGGGGGATGATATCCTCCCCTACGATTTTTGGAAATATACTTTTAACACCTTTATCAAAAAATCTTAAAGAAATTTTGTCCTTGGATTGACAAGTATATTTTTTCAAAAAAATATATGCCGGGAAAATTGCCCCAACATATATTATAAAGTCTTTTTTATTTACAAAGATTTGAATTGATTGCATAAGCAGAGCCTCTCAAAATAGTATGTCTTGGAAAGATTCCTATGCAAGGCAATTCACAAATTTTTTATTTTTTGAACTCATCAAAAGTTTGAACAGCTTTTCCACCATAAGCAACGGAAGGTCCACCGCCCATGAACATTGCAACACCCACTGTTTCTAAAATTTCTTCTCGAGTTGCGCCTAATTTAATAAGTGCATCAATATGGCTAACAATGCAAGGTTCACAACGAACAGCTATTGAGATTCCAAGTGCGATAAGCTCTTTTGTTTTAGGGCTTAAAACTTTGTCTTCAAGGGCTGCATCATGTAGTTCCATGAAACCCTTCATTTCCTTTTCAAGTCCCTCTGCAACTAAACCCATCCCTGCATTGCAGTCATTCAAAATTTCTTTAAAGTTTGCCATCTTTTCCTCCTTTGTTTTCTATATGGAATATCTTTCATTATTATTTTAACATAAGATTGTCAAGATTGCACTGTGTAATATATGATTTATGAAATATTTTCATCGTTTCACTTTATTGTATTATGATAAGTCAGTTATCTATTGCCAACTGCTTATCTATTATCCCTACTCATCCCTATAAATCCTCACAATCCTACCCTCGTCCAACTCAAAGAGAAAGTCCCCATACAAGAACTTATCTTCTCCCCCATCTATATAGGCTAAAAAATAAGTAGTATAGACATAAGCCCTGTGGTACTTGGCATTGTAGGCATTAAAGCCTAAAAGTTCAAAACTTCCCTCTATTGTCGGTGGATTTTTGCTTATCCTATCAATTAATTCATCCAAGTCTTGGTAGTGGCCTTCTATAAACTTTTCCAAGTCCTTGTCCTCGGGATAGGACACTTCCTTAAAGGCAAGCCCGTCGAGTATGGAAAGTGAGAACGGGACTCCTGAAAAGTCTTGATTAAAGTCAATCCCTTGGTCAAATAAAAGCTTAATCAGCAAGGCTCCCGAGTCATATAGACCAATACGGATAGGGATTAGGCTTTCCACTTTTTCCAATGATTTTATCATTTTCTCAAGTTTTTCCTTATACATCTTTTCATTTATTTGTTGAAGGCTCTTTAGCTCAACATAGTTTGCAGTCCCCTCCGTTTCTTCAATCCCTGCCTCATACTTGTAAGAATATTCATGCTTCTCAAGCCTATGCCTTTTAGAAATAAGAAGGTCTTCCCATTTTTCTTGGCTAAAACCATCCTTAATTAATGAAACAAGCAACCTGTTTTCATACAATTTTCCAGCCAAGTTACTAGGCGTATACTCATATTTCATAAGTACATCAAGTTCACTGGGAAAATTGAATTGCCTCCCCTCCAATTTAGAATTTTGAAAGGCGTGGAACATCTCATGGATAAGCTTTGAAGCCATCATATCCAGATTCTCATTACCGTCCACCATGAAAATCGCAATCCACTCATCATTATACTTGATTGCAGTGTTGGCAATAAATTCATCAGTCTTAGGCACAAGCTGGCCCTTTAAGCAGACTTCCCTGTCATTATATATGGCAAAAGGGTATTCCCTGAAACCTTTCCACAGCCTGTCAAAGTCCACCGACCTTATTCGCCTTTCTATCTCAAAATACATTTCCTTAATTTCCATAACTCCCTCCTAAAATCCTATAAAGTCCCCTCCAGTTAATTCATAATCAACAGCAGATTGTAGGCGACCAAGCTGGTCTTTCCAATCATCTATCCTTATCTTAACTTTAGTAAAACCAAGCTCTTCATATACATGTTGAGCCCTCTTGTTATTAAGGTTGGTGTCTAAAACATTTTTTAAAACCCGTATCAAAGAGCTCCCTAATCAGTAAAGCCAAAGCCTTCTTGCCCAAGCCCCTCTCTTGAAAACTTGCTTCGCAAAGCTTAATCCCAATTTCCGCACTAAATTCCTCAAGCCTTCGGTAACTCATCTCACCTATTCTTTTGCCGTCGAACTCAATAATAAGCCTCCTGCCCCTATCATCCGAGTCCCTTTTCAAACTTTCAATTATCTCCTCTTCACTTATCCCCAACCCATTGGGAAAGCCTGCATGCTCCATAAGCCTGCCACCGTTCCACCAATTCATTAGCTGCTTGGCATCTTCACTTGTTGCATTACGAATTATTAGCTTGTCATTTTTTAAGTTCATTCATTCCTCCTTACTGCCTTCTAGAAAGTTCATCCACAATTACATCAAGAAAGTCCCTGTTTAGCATATAGTAAGCACCCTTTCCTGTCTTTGACTCCACAAGCAGTTCTACTATTCCGGCTGAAATTAATTGTTTTAAGTGGTGGTTGACAGTAGACAGGGTTACACCAAGTTCACCGGCTAAGTCGGAAGTTGTCATGTCCTTTATTGACAACGCCTTCACTATTTTCCACCTAGACTCCTCAGCCAAAGCCTTAAAAATTGTAAGCATATCTTCGTCATCAATCTTTTCATCATCTAGGTTAACATCAACCCCTATGGAAATAAAGGTCCCGGTGTTCATAAAATAATACATTTGAATTCCTTTAGCCTTCACATAAGATATATGGAGGTAAGTATCTTCAAAGTCCTCCAGCCTTAGCTTTAATATTTTAAAAATCTTTTCTGGAGTTACCTTATCTAAGAATTCCTTTTCTTTCTTATCATCCCTCATAATGGACTTGCTAACCACTTCCAGCTCTTTGCTGGAATCAACTTTGTCATATAAAAATTTGATTTGTTCCTTCTTGTCGCCGGTGTTTTCGTCAGAAAGAATCCAATCCAGAATGTCTGTTCCTTCCGGCAACATGGACTTAAAAAACTCTTCCTTCTTCTTTGGTAAGTCTTTAAAAGACAAACCACTCATCTCTGCCCATGCCCCGTACATAAGCCAAGTGTCTGAAATCTCCTTATCCCGTCCCTTTAAAGTTAACATGCTTTCATATATATCCAAGTATATCCACCACCTTTCAAGTTCATAATAGCACTTTTATTATTTGATGTCAATAGAATAATTTAATTTTATTTTATGCGTATGAAATCATGTTAAAATTTTTCTACGAAAAGAATAGCGACACAGCAATCTATCCCAATTTTTATATTTCTTCTAGATAGTATGATGACAAAAAAATATTCTCCCACTAAAAAAAGGATAAACTAAATTATCCTTTTCCTAACCTTCAACCCTTCAATATCCTTTATTTTTTTATCTTTACCATTATCGTCATCATCGTCGTCTTCTTCCTTCAACACTTCAAGATACCATTTAGACCTGTCATCAATATAATACAATCGTGAAAATCTATACTTTTTCCATTCGTCGTTTTCTTCGTTTAGTACCTCTATTATTTCGCCCTCTTTTGGACCTTCCTTTTCCCATGAATTATGTTTGTTTAACAAGCCATAGCAATTCTCTTCACTGTTGTAAGAAATCCTAAAGTAATCATATATTATGAACAAATCTTCTGCTGTGGAATCGTGTTCAATTGTAAATGCAGCCATCAAAATCCCCCTTCCTTGATTTTAATTTATTACTTATTATATCACACTTTTCTTAATATTGACTAGTCGCCTAATATTCCCAAATAATAGTCCAGCCTTTCAATAATATACTTTGCAAATAGATTTTCCATGGCAGAAAGGTCTCCCTTTACATGGTATTCATCAAAGGCATTGTAGTATGCAATCCTATCGGTATACTTAATATCAATTGGAGGAAAGCCCTCCTTCATTAATTCCAAATTAACCAATAACCTGCCAGCCCTCCCATTGCCATCTATGAATGGATGGATAGCCTCAAATTCAATATGAAAGCGAGCAAGCTTTGACACTATATTTTCTTCACTCTTATTATAATCCCCAATCAATTTTTCCATGCTTGGTGAAATAAGATATGGTTGCACAGGTATATGTCTTGCACCCATTATACGGACAGGAAGTCGACGGTAGACTCCACGGTCTTCTCTCTTGTCAGCTAATACTAAATAGTGAACTTGCTTTATAACCCTTTCACAAATAGGCTCATTGTCTTTTACCAATTCACAAATAAAGTCAAAGGCTTCCTTGTGTCCAACTGCCTCCAAGTGGTCCTTCAAGGGTTTCTTATCTATAGTAAGCCCTCGTAAAACAAGGTCTGTCTCCCTTAAGGTCAAAGTATTCCCTTCAATAGCATTGGAGTTATAAGTATATTCAACTATAAAATCTTGATTTAACCTTTCAAGCTCACCGGCTGTAAGAGGTCTTCTTGAAGCCAGTTCTTCTTTCTTCTTTAGAGCTTGCTCGATTAAATTAGAACTTGACTTGAACCTGCCATCCTCCGGTTTTCTTGCTTCAACAGGAATTTCCCAAACTCTGCCTTCCTTAAATGCTCCAAAAATTTTGCCTTCGGAACAAAGAGCCCGTACCCGTCTTTCAGAAATATTCCATTTTTTAGCAGCCTCTTTCACAGTCATATACATAGCTTGACCTCCTTTCTAACATACATTATACTTTTTTATCGGAACAATAGCAAGACTTATCGGAATGATATATGTGATATTTCATCAAAAATTAAAATATGATGTAGAATTTGTTTATTAATGATATACTATAATCGTAGCTTAGAATATAGTTTATGAGGGATAAGCATGATAATAGATAGAGTTTTTAACTTTGATATCAAATACAATAAAAGCCATTTTCCAATTGAATTCGCTTTGGGCGAGGACCACAAGTCTTTGGAAATTTATTTTAATTATTCGCCGACTCTTGTTCCTAGAGAAACTTCTGCCTGCCAAAGTTTAGAGTGTATAAAAAGATATGCTCCTAATAAGATTAACGACAAGAACTTTCTGGACCTAGACACAGTTGAGTTGGTGAACATAATTACCCTTTCCCTCTTTCAGGAAGGGGAATATATTGGAGTGAGGCATTCCGGCGACCTGCCTCAGTTATTAGTTATAAGCGAAGACCGTTCGAGTTTAGGTTTTTTAAAAAGAAAGATAAGTAAGGGCAACTACACCATAAAGCTCAACATCCATAATGTCTTATCCCCTGTAAGGGTTAAATTACAAGTGAGGGCGGAAAAATGAACTACCTACCGGTTGAATTGCATACACATTCTGTCCATAGTGATGGAAAACTGGAAATAGAGAAACTTATTGAAGAGTCTAAAGCTTTTGGTTATGAGGCTATCTTTCTAACTGACCATAATACTATGTCCGGCTTGGAAGATGTTAAAACTTTTGACTTGCCTCTATATAAGGGGGTTGAATGGTCGACTTTCCATGGGCACTTGCTTATTTTAGGACTTCCTCATGCATACGATTGGACAAGGGCAAATGTCGACAATTTAGCTAACCTAATCTTGGAAATAAA
Source organism: Tissierellia bacterium (assembly GCA_012520935.1). Taxonomy (GTDB): domain Bacteria; phylum Bacillota; class Clostridia; order Tissierellales; family Peptoniphilaceae; genus JAAYNG01. The sequence goes on from JAAYNG010000107.1 coordinate 17,631, forward strand.
AAAAGATGGCAACTTTGCCTTTGGGATAGCCCACCCTAGGCTAATAGGCAGTCCTCTTTGTATGGGTTGCCATTGGGATTTTAATCTAAAAAACTATGATGTAATAAACTTTATAGAAGTCTATAACGGTCCAAACCCCCATGAAAATTATTCCAGTGAACTCAATTACCAATTTTGGCTCGATAGAGTTTTAGAGGGTAATAAAATAGCCCCTGTTGCTGGCAGGGACTGGCATACTATTCAAAGAGATATGCTTATCCCTTTGACTTTTCTTGGCATTGAAGGGACATTAAGTGAAGCTTATGCAATTGAAGCCTTAAGGAAAGGGAGGACTTATGTTTCCCTTGGACCGGTTGCTAACCTTTCCATCAGTTCTGATAGAGAGTACCAGCTTGGCGACACTGCCACTAATGGAAGATATAATTTTAAAATAATCTTGCACTCTTCAAGTTTCATAGAAAAGTCCAGCAAAGAAATTACATTAGATAGGATTTTATTGTTTAATAACGAAGAAGTCATAGAAGAAAGGGCCATCAAGTATAATGAAGGGCTTAATTTTAAATTTGACTTGAAAAGAGGCTTTTTCAGATTTGAGGTGCTGGGAGAAATTGATGATAAAAAGGTCAGGCTATTAATCTCTGCCCCCTTGTGGATTGGAGATTAACAGCCCGACTTATCTTTCCTATAAATTTTCCTCTTCTACAAAGGAATAAAATTCCTTCTCTTCACTCTTGTTCCTATCTGTCATCCTTCCCACAGGTTGGACATAGACGGTGAACTCATTCTCCCCGTCTACTTTTAAAAGTTCATCGCATATCTCCTGCCCATAGGCACCAATGCCACAAGTTCCAAGCTTCAAGGCTTCTGCTGCCAAGTATAAATTCTCGCCAATGTGCCCCAAGTCCACAAGGGCAATCTTGTGGGCGTAAATTGTATAACGCCATTCAAAGCGATAGGGAACGGCTGTAAAATAAAACAGGGCTGCTGCCTTTCCCACCCACTTTTGCCCCGAAACACTTGCTGTCCTGTTTTCACTTGTCTGGTCATTTACCCATTCCAAGGCATGGTCTTCGGCTAGGTAATGGTATACACCTGACTTTAAACCGTCCACTTTCATCGCATCCACATAGGATTCATAGCCGTGTCTTGCCCCGCCACTTGGGACAGTCCTCAAAGTTGCGTAGCTTTTCCCCCGCCTCCCCTTTACACCAAGAGAAGCCCAAAGAAGAAAGGAAAGCTCCAATAGGGAAATTGACTTCTCGTTGTAAATCCTCCTAGACTTTCTCCCATCTAAAAGGGAATAAAAATTATCTTCTAGTTTTAAACTTTCAAAGTCCTTTGGTAATTCAATCCTCTCCGTCCCTTTCGGCTGGTTAAATAATGCCGGCTGTGGCAATTTTTTATCCTGGTCAGACTGGATTAAGTCGTCCCAGTCAGGACTCTTCATAAAATTTCGGTTTTCTTTAATGATTTCTTTGATATCTTGACTTGTTGGCATAGTTTTTCCTCCTTTGTTATCTAAATTCAATATATTCTGTCTTACACAAAAAATCAAAATGAAAATCAGTGGCATTCATGTCCTTATTTTTCATTTACTTCTTCTTGTAGCAAATAAAATAATAACTCCCTACAATTTATTTAATTCATCCATCATAGCCGGTCATATAGTTTTTCCTCTTTATACAACCTATCTACACGTGCATATTTAGGAAGTTTCTCGAATACTTCCTCTCTTTTTACTAGCCATTCTTCCGGACTATATTGTTCTTTTAGCTCTTGAAATAGTTCTAAATCCCCTTTTTTGTGTTCTAAAATCAACTTCCACAGCTGGTCAACATAGGCAGCCTTATTGCCTTGCAATAAAAAGATTTCTTTCTTCTTGCCACTATATCTGCTATTATCCCCATCAAGCAAAATGCCCTCATCCAAGACCTCTAATGCACGGTCATAGTCCTTTTTATCCATACAAGAATCAAGGTAGTTTCTTCTTACCTGTGAATTTTTCCAATACTTCCTATAAAAGTCTTCTATTTCCTTATCTGATGTTGCTTCCTCTTCAAGTAACTCAAATACCTAAGAGCCCATTTCCCAAGCTTATAATCACCACTCCATTCAGACTCTTCTTCCTGCGATTTTTTTATCATGCTTTGTATAAAAGCCATCTTATCTTTTCTATATTCCTTTTCCTTAAAGCCTTCCATAATAATATTTTCTATATCATCTTCCAAGTAGTCTATAACAGACCCATCTAAATGAGATGTAAACCACTCATACATTTTTCTTTTTTCTTGAGGCTTTGCTTGAAAAAGCAATTCTAACCAATGCTCGTATATGATATTAGCAAGCACCCCGGTGCCACCGTCCGAATCGTCCATGGGTACATTGCCAAGTAACACAAAAATATAATTCAACAATTCAAATGCACAAAGGTTATTTCCATTATCCATCATATCAGATACATCTTTATCTATGATATCCTCTAATTCCGATATAAAATCATTTGCCTGATAATAGTCGATGAAATGATTCCTCCTAAGATAGTGTTTTAATATATCATCTATCTGCTTTATGTATAAGCTGACATCATAGTCTTCAACTTGCTTGTTAACTTTATTATAAAAACGAACCAACAACTTCTCATCCTCCATTAAGACATCTGTTAAAAAGAGAGTTACTGTTTCTTGGTCTGCAGACTCAACCAGTTTCCTAATTTCTTCTCTTTTATTATTTTTCTTTCCGGAGGAATTTTTATTTGTAAAATCTCCCACCTGTTCTTCATCTTCTGTACTTGACCATTCATACAAAACAGCAGCCATATGCTTACAATTTTTACAATACAAGTCCCATAAGCCCCAAGAAGAAGCACTATTTAATGATGACAGAGCATTTATCTATCCTTGCAACAACATCTCTTGCAGCCTGCATTGCTTCTTTAAGTTCTTTTAATCTATCCGCATTGATCACCTCAAGACTCGATATATTTTCCTTTAGATTATACCTAATATTTTTTCACTTGTCCTTACTGTCATAGATTATTTATTATTACAGGCTTAGTTGACTAAAAAAGTCCCCTAGCTTTTACACTAAAGGACTTCTTAAGTTTAATTTTATAATCCCGGGAATGCGTCCGGTGTATGTCCGTTGAAGTTAGCTGCCGGAACTATTTCGCCAGCCTTTAATTTGCCATAAACTTCTTCTAACTTAGCCTTAGTATCATCTGAAAGGCTGTTTCTTCCATCTGCTGATACATAACCTGTTGAGTCTGTATCTGCCCTTAGGACAACATTTGCTCCCTTGAATGTACCATCTTTAACCATATTTAAAGCCTTCTCAACATTCGGTCCCATGACCTTTAATGCTGATGTAAGGATAATGTTCTTATCTCCTACCACACCGTCATCATATTGGTCAACATCGCAACCGATAACCATAACACCTTCAGCTTCCTTAGCTGCTGTGAATACACCATTTCCTGACCCACCTGCTGCTACCAGCATTATGTCTACCCCTTGGTCGATTAGGCTCTTGCCTACTACCTTTCCGCCCGGCTCGTCGGCAAAGTCTCCTATATAGTTTCCGCCAACATTAGCTCCGGTAACATCTGTTCCCGGGTTAGAAGCCAATTCTACAACTTCTGCCTTTGCACCTAAGTGTTTAACTGCATAGTTAACACCTGATTCAAAGCCGTATTGGTAGTTTACATTTGAAGGGTAGGCGATTCCGTTTACAACTGCGACCTTGCCTGTCTTTGTTTCAAGGGCTGCTGCAACGCCTGCAAAGAATCCACTTTCTTCTTCAGCAAACATCATTGAGTAGATGTTTTCAAACTCTTTCTTGTCTCCAACCGGAGTTGGCTCAGAGTCGATTAAAATGAATTTCTTGTCCGGATTTTCTTCTGCAATTTCAGAAACCCCTGCAAATTGAAAGCCCGGTGTTACGATTACATCATAGTCTGCAACAACATCTCTTACAGATTGGATACAGGCCATAACATCACCTGTAGTTTCTTGTACTGCCTTAACTTCTGTGTTTGGATTAGCTTTTTGGAAGGCTAAGATACCGTTGTAGTTGTCTTGGTTGAAGCTTCCATCGTCTACTCCTGACGGACTTGTAACAATTACTACCTTTAGTCCCGGTTCATCTGTCGTTTCAGCTGTTTCAGTTGTTTCCGTAGTCTCACCTGTTTCTGCAGGTTCATCAGTTGTTGTTTCTGTTGTTGCTTCGCCACATGCTGATAATACCAGCACCAGTGCAAGCAACAAGGCTAAAATTTTTTTCATACTCTCTCCTCCTAAATACATGATTAATAATATGATATAAATGCCAAAAGCAAGTTTTCTTCAATCGTAAGGGAGGATATCATCCTCCCCTACATCCAAAAAGCTTTATTTATAGCCTTTTTAAGGAACGGGCGGTTAATAACCGCCCCTACCAAACAATTGATTTTATACTTTTGACACCTTAAATATAATATAGCACAAATAAAGCTACTTGTCTATGAAAAAGTTTAAGACACCATCCGTAATCCCTTCAACCATGCGACTTTGAAAGGACCGGTCATTCATTAACTCGTCTTCCTTTCCATTGGACATAAAGCCCATTTCTATCAGGACAACTGGAACCTTTGACCAGTTGAAACCTGTCATGTCCTTCCTGCTTATTAAACCCCTGTTATTAAAGCCTGTCTTTTCAACATAGGCCTTCAAGATTTTTTCCCCGGCCTGCCTGCTTTTTTCATTTACATCTTTGGATAGGGTGCCATTGGCCGGTACTAGGACTGAAGCCCCTCTCACACTGGGATTATCAATCCCATCAGCATGGATTCTTATTACTAGGTCAGAGTTCTTTTCATTCCCTAATTCTGCCCTTTCAATATTGGTCATATCAGACTTTTCCGAATCTCTTGTGAGGAAAACTGTTGCCCCTTCCTTCTCCAAGCTTTCCTTTAATTTTAAAGCTATAGTAAGATTTAACTTTTGCTCGCTTATTCCGGTCTTAACACCCCGAGTTCCGGAAACATTGCCCGGCTTGGTCGTTGAAGAATTTGGTGCAACCGGCTCTTTAACCCTCCTATTGGTAATACCATGACCCGGGTCTAGGGTGATTATTATCCCATATAGCGGTTTTGCCTTTTCAGCTTCCTCTCTTGCCCTTTCTTCTTCCTCCAGCCTTTCCTTTTCTATTCTTTCTTCTTCTGCTTGAATTTTTTCATTCAAGATTTCTATAGATTCTTGGCTAATTTCTCGCCGATTAATTAGAGAATACTGATAAGTTGTTTCATCTTTTGGAACTTGAGCTTGGGAAAGAGCTAAAATACCTATAGCCAGTGCTGAAACTAAGAAAGCCCTATTCATAAGCCTACCGCCAGCCCATTTTCTTTTCATAGTTTGAAATCACTGTTACATTTTCTTTTTCAAATCCATTAAATAAGGCTTCTGAAAAATTTGGATTGGGCTCATACCAGTCATAGGCTTCAAAGTAGGCTTGTAGTTCCTTATTCTTAAAAACATAACCATGGCGGGCATAGATTTCATTTCTAATTATGGAAATTTCTCCCCTATCAAAGCCACTCAAGTCATCCTCACTTATTACTTCCCTATCTGTTTGGAAAAGGTACCTTTGATTTGGGTCATAGTCCATAGTTTCTTCACTTTCATAGGGGCCTTTCCCTGAGTCTTCACTTTTTTCTATATTGCTATAGTCAAAAACCTTAGGCGTGGAGGATGTTCCCTCTTTACTTTCTTCCTTCCCTTCTTCCTCTTTCTTACCCTCTGGCTTTTCTTTCTCAGTTTCTTCCTCTCTTGTTTCGCCTACCACATCGGTAACATCAGTTTCAGTCGAAATATCATTATTTGTGCCCTTGTCTCTTGTTAAAATGTAAATTATCCCTAGTCCTAAAGCAATAAGTAAGACTACCAGTACGGCTATAATAAGCTTATTACTGGATTTTTTTCCTCCTCTATTGAATGTCTGACTTGGCTGTGGTCCTTGTTCAGGCTCTTGAATAGAAGTTTCTTCCCTTGTGGGACTTGTATATCCCGTTCCTCCCTCATTAATCTTTCTTTGATTGTACATGTTCAAATTTTCAGTGCTTTCCTTTTCTTGAGGGCTTGCCACCTTAGTTCCGCATGACTCACAAAACCTGTCCCCCTCATTTAATTTCCTGCCACATTTTCCACAAAACACATCCCATCACCCCTTTATCCTTTTAAATAAGGGCGATAATCAATATCGCCCTCTCCCTTAATGTCTGTAATATATTTTCTTGTAAACTTCCCCTGCTACAAATGGCAACAATGTACATGGTAAGATATACAACCAGTCCATAACACCTAAGGATATGGTGTTGAAGATAATATCTAAAGCCGGTACATATATTACTATAAGTGTAAGGATTACACAAAGTACAGTTGCCTTGTTCAAGGTTGAATTGCCAAAGAAACCGATTTTGAAGGCACCATAATGTTCCGACCTTGTAGAGTAAGCCTTTAGTAGTTCTGCAAGTATGAGCGTTATAAAGGCATAGGTCATAGCCCCAAAGGAAGGTTGAATCTTTAGACCGTTATAGTTATTTGAAACTAATAAAACTTCATCTGTATTAACATCTACGATATCTTTTTCATTTTCAGCATCCGGATACTTTTCCATGCCGCCCATGTCCTTTACATACCTATATTGGATTGAATGGTCTGCAGAGTCTTTATCTGCATCCCTCACACCATAAATATTTAAGCCTAAGTTAAAGGCTACGAATACCGATAAGAAGATAGCTATTGAACGGACTACAATTGAAGAAATCATATCCTTGTTCATAATCTTTTCGTTCTTCTTCCTAGGCGGTAGGTCCATGATGTCCGGCTCTCCCTTCTCCTGCCCCAGTGCTAAGGCCGGGAAGGAGTCGGTTACCAGATTTAACCATAGGAGTTGAATTGGCATTAACGGAATCATATTCGGTCCCATGACTAACATTGTAATAAAGATTACAAATATTTCTGCAACATTACACGATAGCAGGAAGTTTACAAACTTCCTTATATTTTGGTAGATTACCCTGCCCTCTTCCACTGCACTTACTATAGTTGCAAAATTGTCATCGGTCAGTATCATATCTGCTGCACCCTTGGCAACCTCTGTACCTGTAATGCCCATGGCAACACCTATGTCCGCCCTCTTTAAGGCAGGAGCATCATTAACCCCGTCACCTGTCATTGAACATATATTTCCTTCAGCTTGTAAGGCTTCAACAATCCTCACCTTATGCTCAGGAGAAACCCTTGCATATACTGCAGTATTTCCACAAGCTGCCCTCAAGTCTTCATCAGACATTTTTTCCAGTTGCTGACCGGTTAATACTTGGTCGCCTTCCTTCATAAGTGTAAGGTCTTTTGCAATGGCAACAGCTGTGTCTTTGTAGTCACCGGTAATCATTACCGCCTTGATACCTGCATCATTACATACTTGAATTGACTCCTTAACCTCTTCCCTTGGCGGGTCAATCATACCTGTGAGTCCGACAAAGGTCATTTTTTCCTCTGCTGTGTCCGGGCCTTCAAAGTCCTTATTAAAGGCAAATGCCAAGACCCTCAAAGCTGTTTGTGCAAATCCTGAGTTGACACCCATTATCTCTTTCCTTCTCTCATCTGTAAGAGGAACTATTCCATTATCAGTGAGTTCATCAATGCACCTGTCTAAAATTATATCCGGAGCACCCTTTGTAAGGGATACCCTCCCTTCCGGAAAACCATCGTAGAAGACAGACATCATCTTCCTATCCGAGTCGAAAGGCAGGTCTCCTAGCCTTTCATATTTATCCTCTAAAGATTCTTCAGTAAAGCCTTTTTTAGCAGCTACAGTAAGGATTGCCCCCTCTGTCGGGTCACCGATTATCCCCCAAGTATTGTCTTCCTTCTTTACAAGCTTAGCCTCATTACACAGGGTCCCTATGGTCAATAGCCTGTCTAGGATTGGATCTTCTGCAACCGGACCTGACTCGTCCTTAATTTCCCCTTCCGGAGAATAACCACTCCCTGTTACATCATATACCTTATTTCCAACATATACCTTTGTTACTGTCATTTCATTTTGAGTAAGGGTACCCGTCTTGTCTGAACAAATAACATTGACTGAACCCAAAGTCTCAACTGCCAAGAGCCTTTTAACTATGGCATTTTTCTTTGCCATCCTGTTCATTCCCAGTGAAAGAACGATTGTAATTACCGCTGTTAAACCCTCCGGAATTGCAGCTACTGCTAGGGATACTGATGTCATGAACAAGTCCATCGTGTCCCCGCCCCTGATTACACCAATTACAAAGGTTATAATTACAACTGCTATACAGAAGATAGCAAGGAATTTACCCAGTTGATTTATGTTCACTTGCAGTGGGGTAAGCTCTTGTGTTATACCTGTGAGCCTTTGGGCAATTTTGCCCATTTCAGTATCTTCACCTGTTGAAACTGCCACAGCCTTGCACCTGCCATATGTAATGGCAGTTGAACTGTAAAGCATGTTGTGCCTATCGCCAAGACCCAGTTCATCTTCAGTTTCAAATGTGGCATCCTTTTCTACCGGCACAGATTCACCGGTAAGGGCAGCCTCTTCAACCTTTAAGTTGGAGGATTCTATAATCCTTGAATCTGCCGGTATAATATCCCCTGCCTCTAGGATTAGAATATCTCCGGGGACAATCTTTTCAGACTCAACAATCTCTTGGACCCCATCCCTTAAAACCCTAGCATGGGGTGCTGACATCTTTTGCAGTGCCTCTACTGCCTGTTCAGCCTTCCCCTCTTGGTAGACACCAAGTATAGCATTAACCACTACAATTGCCATTATTATGATGGCTTCAACTGTATCACCGGTAAAGCCGGAAATTACAGCTGCTACTATAAGTATAATTACCATTATATCCTTGAATTGTTCTAGGAATTTTTGCCAAAGTGGGGTCTTCTTTTCCTCCTTGAGCTTATTTTCTCCATAGACATCAAGCCTCTTCCTTGCCTCTTCAGCAGTAAGTCCTTTTTGCTCATCGACTTTCAAGTCGCTTAATACTGATGGGACACTTCCTTTGTAAAAATCTTCCCTCTCCATATGCACTCCTCCTATTGGATTTTATCCTTTATAAAATCCGAAATAACATTATTAACTTCTTTATAATTATCTATATTTGAAAGGTGACCGGCATCTTTAATAAATATCAAAGGATAACCCTTGTCTTCCGACCATCTTTTGTTGTAACTTTTTATCTTGCCGAAATAATCTTTTTCTCCTACTATTAGAAGGACAGGACAGGTAAATTCAACCTCCTTACCCCCCTCTATAAAACTCTTATTTGCCATCTCCCCTTGCATATAAACTTCTTCCATTTCCAAGTTGTCAAGCATATCTATCATATAGTCATAAGCCTCTTCCGAATTTGTCACAGCCTTCGCCATCATGGACTTCCTTATAGGCTCCGGCAAAAGTCTGTTATGCAAGTGATTGTTTCCTATAAAATTCAAATCTATTATACTATAATATTTCCTGTCCAGAGGTGCAGTATCTATACCGATAAAGCCAAGTACCATCTCCGGATAAAGTGTGTAAAATTCTTGAGATATAAAACCTCCCATGGACATGCCTACAAGTATAGCCCTCTTTATACCCTCTTTATCCAAAATCCCCTTTAAATCCAAAGATGCACTCCTAAAGGAAAAATCCTTATAGGGTCTTGAAAGACCATGCAAGGGTAGGTCCCATGTAATTATATTATACTCTTTTTTAAATTCTTTCAACTGTTTTTCAAAAAGTTTATGGTTTACACTTAAACCATGAGTAAAAACAAGAGTTCCAGCCTCCGGATTGTCATTATAATATATATAGTAATGAATTGTCCCCCTTTGAGATTCTAAAGTTTTATGGATTGCAAACCCTCCCTTCTATAATTTCAGTAAATTTTACCCAAAAACCGGAAAATTAACAATAATATTGTCAATAAATCCCATTATTTTTATTAGTTTTTTATTGTGCATTTAGGGTAAGTTATATTCGGAGGGATTTTATGCTTGAAAAAATTAAAAATGTGATAAGTAAAAACGAACCTAAGTTCTTAGGCCTTAAGAGGGAAACAGGGATCCTGGTCCCCTTAATGTATGTTGACGGTGATATAAATATAATCTTTCAGAAACGGTCAGCAAATGTGGCCCAGCCCGGCGATATTTCCTTTGCCGGTGGTCATAGGGAAGATGGGGAAACCTTTGCTGAAACAGCCATAAGAGAAACCCATGAAGAGATGGGTGTTGACTTTGAAAAAATTGAACTCATTGGTAAACTTTCTAAGGCATATTTTATTACCGGCATGTATTCCGAATCCTTTGTAGGATTTATCCACGAAGACTTTGAAAACTTAAGACCGGACCCAAAGGAGGTTGACCACTTAATCAAAATTCCTTTGAATGAATTGTTGAAGCTAAATCCTGATGTTTTCACATCAGAAGTAGTTGCAATAAAGGATGAGAGCTTCCCATACTACCTGATTGAAAATGGAAAGGACTATCCATTCTATAAGGGGAAGGATGATAACCTGTTCTACAACTATGATGGTACTGTCATATGGGGATATACGGCAAAGTTATTGAATTTATTTTTAGAGATTGTGAGGGAGGAAGTATGAAAAACTTTAAAGCTATAGAAACAGATGGAAGGGAGATATCACTTGAAGATTTTAAGGGTAATAATGTAGTCCTTTACTTTTATCCAAAGGACAACACTTCGGGTTGTACCACCGAAGCCTTAGAGTTTAATGAATTACTGGATGAGTTTAATAAACATAATACGGAAGTCTTGGGGATTTCAAAGGATAGCCTTAAGTCCCATGCTAAGTTTAGGGAAAAACATGACTTGAAGTTCTTGCTCTTAAGCGATGAGTCCCAAGAAACCATGAAGGACTTCGATGTTCTGAAGCCTAAGAAGATGTATGGCAGGGAATATATCGGCGTTGAAAGGTCGACCTTTCTGTTTAACGACAAGGGAGAACTTGTCAAAGAATGGAGGAAGGTAAAAGCTAAAGGACATGCCAAAGAGGTCCTTGACTATATAAAAGAGGAAATGTAAATGAAAAAAGTTGCCTTTGTCTGTGTTCACAACTCTTGTCGGAGTCAAATTGCGGAAGCCCTAGCTAAAAAATACGGTTATGGTATTATTGAAGCATATTCTGCCGGCACTGAACTAAGAAATGAAATTAACCAAGATGCTGTCCGGCTTATGAAAGATATGTATGCTATTGATATGGAAGAAAGTCAAAGGCCAAAGCTAATAGATGAAATTCCAAAAGTAGACTATATCATAACCATGGGCTGTAATGTAGTATGTCCAACACTTCCATATGAATATGAAAGTGAAGACTGGGGACTTGAAGACCCAAGTGGCAAGCAAGATGAAGAATTCATTAAAACAATTGAGGAAATTGATAAAAAGGTTAAAAAACTTATAGAAAATTTAAAGTAAAAATTGTATTTTACTATAACTAATTACAATTGAGTCTTATTTACTATAAATAGTGTTAATAATATAATATGTAAATAAGACTTATTTGTGAGTCTTATAAGTCTCGGCTCACAAAATTTTTAATATTTTTTATTTAAACTCTGCACATCATCATTGCGAGCGAAGCGAAGCAATCCTGTTCCAAGGCAAATGCTTATGGTTCTCTTTTTATCAAATAACCTACAGGCTGTTTGCCAAAATTAAAAATAAAAAAGAACCTAGTAAAAATTTACCAAGTTCTTTAATATCCAAATTTTAACCTTTATTAGAAAAGCATATTCATAATGGATCTTACGAGCTCTCCAAGAGCTGATTCCATAACCCCTTTAAAGAATATAGTAACAATTATAGTGAATACAGCTTGTGCAACTATAGTTAACCAAAAAGCCTTATCTGTAGAGATTTTTGAAGATATCTGGATAATATCTTTCAACAAAAGAACTATCGCAAGTCCCGATACAGCTATTACCATTAATGCTAATTGTGGACTTATTAGTAAAGCTACAAGTGTGATGGCTAAGATGACCATCAAAGGAACCGTTGCTGCACAAACCATTGATAAAATCCTTATAAACCCTATACCTGACTTGTTTATTATAGAAATTACAAAAACTATTCCTGCGTAAAGGGCTATAAATCCACATGTTAATAATATCGGAAAGAAAAAAATTTTTACCTTGACCTCTCCACTAATAAGCATATCGCCATAAGGAATTTGTCCCATTACTTTTGACAAAATAATAAGTGCCAGTATGCCTTGTATCAATGCATAAAAGCCTCCTAATATCATTGCTGGTTTCGTGCCTTGTCCATTAGCTATGCTTGGTAGTGAGTTAAGAGGTTTTGCCACAATCTGCATAAACATATTCTTTGATTGATGAAGGTTTCCCTTAGCAGCTTGTGTATTTTCCGCATATTGTCTCGCTCTTTCTTCCTGCCATCTTCTTTCTTCCTGCCATCTTCTTTCTTCCTGCCATCTTCTTTCTTCATCCGACATTTGGAAGTCATTTTGGGAAGCTTGATTATCATATCCATATTGTACTTTCTGGTTTGTATTATGGGTCACCTGCTGAACTTGTTCTGAATTTTGATTAACTTGTTGAGCTTGTTCTTGACTGTGATTGTCTTGGTTGCTTTCCTCATTTTGGTTACTTACCCCTTGTTCAGCTAAAAAATCAGCACAGTCACAAGCGCCATTTATTAGCTCCTTGCCACAAAATCTGCAAAATTTAATCATAAAATACCCCTTTCAAAATTTATTTATATTGATTTAAATCAAAATCAGCTTCGTATGTGTAATTATCAATGTTTGACATAACTTCTTTCTTTAACAAGCTCTCCATATCCGGATATCCTCTATAATAATAGCTTCTTGAATACTCTCGCCCCTCAGAGTTGTACTTAAATTCTTTCGTAAAGGTATTAGGCATCTTATAGTCACGAAGGTCTACATAATATGTCCCGTCTCCATATTTGAGCAAATTAATAAAGTATGTTGTGTAGTAATAATCAAAAGTTTCATTAATATTCTTATTATCATTTAATGTAGTGTTTACCTTATAAACTAAAATCGCCCTATTTTTGGTATAGCCTGGATTTATTTCGTCCTTATTTACCAGTAAAATCGTGCCAAGAAAGTCAATCATATTTAATTTTGCTTCTTCTCTCCAAGATTTCGCAACAAATGCATTAAGAGCATCTCTTGCCTGTGAGTCCATGCCTTTCATAAGTTCTTCTGGAATATTTTTTACAGATTTTATATAACCCCCCAGACCTTCCACTGTATATTCTTTTTCAAGTTCTTTTATTAGGTATCCATCTTTAACAAAAGCCTTTCTATCCTTTACATTTGCAACAACTAATTTAACTTTTTTCCCATTTTTTAAATCATTATTATCCTCAATACGGAAAGACAATCTATCAAAAGGGGAAGAATTATTGTTTTCAATGCTTACATTTGCATCATATTCAATTCCATCAAAAGAAATATCCACATTGTCAAATACATCTACAATAGTTGCTTCTTTTAGTCCAGCTACTTCTATTTCCTTATCTGAATATTTTAGGTTTACCCCAAAATTCTCTAAGGCTGCTTCCTCTTCAACAGCCCATTTCAATTCAATCTTGTCTCCATTTGATAAATCTTTATACTTATTATATTCCCAATCTACATAAGAACTGAGCAGTGCCTCCGGAATATAAAAATACTCTTGTGGATTGTTCGTCTTTATCTTATTATTTTTAATATATTGCTTTATTATTATTTCAGAGTTTTCTTCCATAAATTTTGGATAGTCAAAAACTACATTAGCACTACCTGCAGTATTTACCCCTTCAAAAGAAATACTCATATAGTCGTCTAAATTAATTGAAGGTGCGGGTATAAAAAACTTTAAAAAAATAAAAACTAGTGCAACAAGGGCTATAGCTCCAAGAATTCCCATTTTAGTTCTCTTAGACAGTTGATCCTTTTCTTTAGGAGTTTCAGGTTGGAAGTTCTTGGCTCCCTGTTGTTGGTAATTGTTTTGAGCAGGAACACCTTTATTTGCCATACCTGTTTCATTTGGATTTGAATTTTCAAACTTAGTTCCACAATTCGTGCAAAATGCTGAGTTGTCTAAATTTTCCTTATTACCACCTGGTCTTTGATGACACTCAGACTCGATGGACCTACCGTATTGATGCTGTTCTTGGCATCGTATTAGAAAAAAATAAGGAAAACATTGACATAGTAGAGTTTATATCTTTAGAAAAGGCTAAAGCTATCGCCTTAAATGATGCAGGACTTGAAAATGCGGATATGAAAATAGTGTTTACAAAGGAAGAGTTAAATCGCAATCAGGGAACTCCTTGCTATCTGCTAGAGTTTTACACTTCAAAGTATCAGTATTATTATAAAATTGATGCAAAAACTGGCAGCATCCTTGACGGTGGACATTATATCCTGCTCACTAATGCAAAGAAAATCGCAATCAATGATGC
>JAAYNG010000108.1 GCA_012520935.1 Tissierellia bacterium
CAGAGAGGCTCCTATCCATGCAAAGGTTTATATTATGCGAAAAGATCCAGAGCGAGTGCCTGATACTTTTGGGAGTGTAATAACAGGGTCTAGTAATTTCTCTGCTTCCGGTCTTATGAATAATCTTGAATTCAATGTGGAACTCAAAGATTATGGAGATGTAAAATTTGCATTGGATAAATTTGAGGAACTTTGGAAAGATGGGGTTGATATCAGTGATACTTATATTGAATCAGTTGAGCAAAATACATGGATGCGAGATGATATTACACCTTATCAGCTTTATTTAGAGACATTATATGAGTTCTTTAAGGAAGAAATTAATGCTGATAAGGAAAACTTTGAGACCCTTCTTCCAGATGGATATATGCGTTTACAATACCAAATCGACGCCGTAACACAGGCCAGACAAAAACTGGATGCCTATAATGGTGTCTTTATTTCAGATGTTGTAGGTCTCGGCAAAACCTATATTTGTGCAATGCTTGCAAATAGTTTTAATCGCAATACATATAAACTTTTTATCTGCCCTCCTGTCCTTATTGATTACTGGAGAGATGTGCTAACTGAATTTGGTGTCTCTCGATTTGAGGTAGAATCTCTAGGTAAATTAGATAAAATTATAGAAAAAGGTACAGATAAATACTCTTATATTTTTGTAGATGAGGCCCACCGTTTCCGTAACAGTGGCACAGAGTCATTTACCGCACTTCATCAAATTTGTCGAGGTAAAAAAGTAGTGTTGATTTCTGCAACTCCAATCAATAATTATACAAGCGATGTTGAAAATCAGATTTATCTATTTCAAGCAAAACAAAGTGGCACAATTAACGGAATTAAAAACATAGAGGGTTTTTTCCGTGGATTGAATAGTAAATTGACAAAACTCAGGAAAGGCTCACCTGAATACAAAAAGCAACTTCGTGAGAACTCAGAAGTTATCAGAGATCGTTTAATTCGCGAGGTTATGGTTCGCCGAACTAGAAGTGAAATAAAGGAATATTATGAAGATGATTTAAAAAAACAGGGTTTGACTTTCCCTTCAGTCGGTAGCCCGGAAAAAATAATATATGAGTTTGATGAAGATACTGATGATGCTTTTTATCAAACAATTAACATTATTAAAGACTTCAAATATTCTCGTTATATGCCTCTTATCTACTTAAAAAATCAAAAAAAATATGCCAGCCTTATAGCAGGTCAAAGAAATATGGGTGGTTTTATGAAGGGGATTTTAATTAAACGCTTGGAAAGTAGTTTTTATGCATTTTCTAAGACACTTGAAAGGTTTGTTGATTCGTATTCCAAATTCATAGCAATGGCCAAAACGGGCAAGGTTTATATTAGTAAAAAGGTGGATGTGTATGACTTATTGGATAGTGGAGACACAAAGAAGCTTTTATATTTAATAGAACAAGAAGATATTATGGAGTTTGAAACTAAGGAGTTTTCATCTCAATTTTTCATAGACCTTGAAGCCGACTTGGCACAACTCAAGTCTCTGCAGACTATTTGGTATTTTATAAAAACAGATCCAAAACTTAATGAATTTCGAAAAACAATAACAAGCAATCCTCTTTTTCACAAGAAAAAGGCAATTGTATTTACGGATTCTATGGAAACAGCAGAATACCTATATTCTTCTTTAAAGGATATTTATAGAGACCGTTTGATATATTTTAGTGGGAAAAGTAGCCCTGCTCTAAAAATTGAAATAGAAGACAGCTTTAATCCCAAATTCAAGAGCAATGATAATGATAAATACGACCTTCTAATTACAACAGATGTACTTGCAGAAGGTATTAACCTTCATCGTGCAAATATAATAGTAAACTATGACCTTCCTTGGAATCCGACAAGGATTATGCAGCGTGTTGGTCGTATTAACCGTGTAGGAACAGAACATGACCGTATTTATGTTTTTAATTTATTCCCAACAGCACAGAGTGAAGCACACCTGCCTATGGAAGAGCGTATTTTGGAAAAGTTGCAGGCCTTCCATGACACTTTAGGGGAAGATTATAAATATCTTTCAGATGAAGAGGAAGTCTCCCCTAAAAAACTTTTCTCAGACTTAAATAAGGATTTGGAGGATGAAGAGCAGTCAACTAATCCAGAACTTGCTTATCTTAGTGTCATTCGTAAAGTTCGTGATAATGACCCTAAGCTCTTCAACTTAGTTAAACGATTACCCAAAAAAGCCAAGACAGGTAAAATGGGAAAAACTGAGGAAGATTCTACAATTACCTTTATTCGCAAGGGTGCATTAAAGACCTTTTTTATTAGCAATGGAGAAGAAGGTGAGCAGATTTCTTTTATGCAAGCCATTGACCATATTTGTTGTAGTGAAGATGAACCTAAGATAAGTGTTTCCAGTAAGTTTTTCGATCATTTTGCACATAACAACAATGCTTTTGACCAAATGCTGGTGGCCGAAGAGGAAGTATCAACAGAAAAAATAATGGTTGCAGGAAACGATGCAAAGGTTATCCGCCTATTAAAGGCAATTAGGACAGAACCAAGGTTAACAGATGACCAAGAGGAGAAAATAAATAAATTAATATCCCTTTGGGAGAGTGGAGAAATACCTTCTAAAATATCAAAAGATGTACTAAAGAAAAGCAAACTTGTTTCTGATGTACTGGAATTATATTATGAAATAATGAAACTTGTGCCCTCTACCTATTTTGAAACAAGACAAAGTGTAAGAG
>JAAYNG010000109.1 GCA_012520935.1 Tissierellia bacterium
ACAAAAGCCACCGCAGATTTCTCCGCAATGGCTTTATAGTCTATTTCTCTATTCTAATGATATCAAATTATTCTATGAACATCTACTAACATTTCCTATCATCTTTTTGATTTGGAATTAAAACTTTAGCAAACGCTTTATCTCTTAATCTGTAAATATGCTGAATGCTATAATTCATATCAACGGCTATTTGCTCCCATGTTTCAAAACAGAGGTAGCGCTTCTCAAGCAATGTTTGATATTCTATATTGTCTACTGCCTTTATAACTCTCACAATTTCACGCTTCAAATCAACAAGACAGTCAATATCACGGTTTATTTCTGCTTGAAGGTCTACGATTTTTACAATAGAATCTGCCATATAGGATGTTGAATGGTTTGGATTCTTTGGAACATCTGAGATTGTAGTTGTTACTTTGGTTGCAAGGTCGCTTAATGAAGCTACTTGCTCAAGTTTACTATTAATTCGTTGGTCAAGGCGATAAGCCTGACCTAAATATTCTTTTGCTGTCATGATATAACCTCCTCGTTAAGTTTGCGGATAAGTATCTCCGGATCAACTGTAGTAAGGCATGAGTACCAATCGGAACGGAAAAATTGCTCGACTTCCTGTTTCATATATAAATCAATTTCTCTATTAGGGTGTTTTTTAAGTCTTTTTAATGCATTACGGTAATCTTTTGCTGCCTGCAAAATAATGGCATTCGCCAAGCTTTCATAAGGGTCATTCATAGATTTTACCTCCTGTTTGTAGGTTTACTTTTACTGCATCAATTAATGCAGCTTGTGTGTTATCTTTATTTTTAAGTGCCTTCATTACACGTTCATCAATCGTGCCTTTAGAAATTATGTGATGAATAACAACCGTGTCTTTTTGTCCTTGTCTCCAAAGTCTTACATTAGTTTGTTGGTATAGTTCCAAACTCCAAGTAAGACCAAACCAGATAAGAGTAGAGCCACCAGTTTGTAGATTAAGTCCATGTCCGGCAGAGGCGGGGTGGATGATGGCAACAGGAATTTCACCCTTATTCCATCTTTTAATTGAGTCAGCACTATCTAAGGTTTCAACTGAAAACCTTTCAGAAATACGCTTCATATCATGTTTAAACCAGTAAGATATTAAAACAGGTTTGCCGTTAGCAGATTCTATTAAGTCCTCTAAAGCATCAAGCTTACGTTCATGTATATTAATCACTTCACCAGCCTCACCATAAACTGCGCCGTTTGCCATTTGTAAAAGTTTAGTTGATAAAGCAGCAGCATTGGATGCAGTAATTTCATCATCTTTTATTTTAGTTACTAATTCTTTTTTCATATCATCAATAATTTTCATTTCTTTTTCAGACAGATTAACTTGTACTTCATTTATTACGAGTTCAGGAAGTTTAATATAATCAGAACCTTTCATACTGATGGTTATATCTGAAATCTTTTTATAGATTTCTTCTTCAGCTCCTGGCTTAGGCTTGTATGAAAAAATAACTTGCTGGTTTCTTTTATCGGGTACAAAGTAGTCGTCTCTGTATTTACCAATAAATCTTCCAATCCTTTGCCCCATATCTAAAAGTCTAAATTCAGCCCATAGGTCAATTAAACCGTTGCTTGCAGGTGTTCCGGTTAAACCAACAATTCTTTTAATCTTTGGTCGGACTTTCATCAAAGAACGGAAGCGTTTAGCCTGATGATTTTTAAATGATGAAAGCTCGTCTATGATTAATGTGTCAAAGTCGAAGGGGAGAGAGCTGTCTTCCACAAGCCATTTAACATTTTCACGGTTTATAATATAAATATCAGCTTTTATCATAAATGCAGCTTTTCTTTCCTTTTCACTTCCAAGAGCAACAGAATATTTTAAATCTTTTAAATGATCCCATTTTTCAATTTCTGAAGGCCATGTATCTCTGGCAACTCTTAAGGGTGCAATTATTAAGATTTTGTGTATTTCAAAACTATCAAACAAGAGATTGTTTAAGGCTGTTAAGGTCAGGACTGTTTTTCCTAACCTAAGCCCATATCCAAGAATATTGCTGATATTGAGTGCTTTTCTATATATGCACTTGCATATCGCTGATAATCGTGGGGTATGAACTTCATCTGGCATCACCTCCCAATATATTTTCAACTATTTCATCTATATCTTTTTCATCATCTAAAACAAATACTTTAAATCCAAGTCCTTCAAGAAGTTTATGTCTTGCTATTTGCAGGGGACGGGGTTTCATACCTTTTCTTTTTACTTCTACAAATCCTATTTTTCCTTTTGGCAGTAATACAAGGCGGTCAGGCATGCCATCATAGCCGGGGGAGATAAACTTCGGACAAATGCCACCTAATTTTTTAACTTTTGCTACAAGTTTTTGCTCTATTGATTTTTCCATCATCGTAAAAAACCTCCATTTTTCAACATTCTCTTAAAAAAGTGCAGGTCTGTGCATGTCATGTATATAACTATATATATATTTATTTTTTATATAATTTTTTTATATGTAAAAGTTTTATATATGACCTTCATAGACCTGCACTATGTGTAAATTTCAACGTTTCTTTGATTATAGAAAGTCGGATTTTAATCGTAATCCTTTAACAATGATGCCTTTTGATGTTTTCTTTCTTTCAAACTCATGAGACTCCAATGCTGTATAAAAATCAGTCGTGCTTCTTGTAAACTCTCCAACTCTTAAGCAAAATGCACGGTATTCATCGTAAATTTCACCTGATTTGGCTGTATAGCTTTTATCTGTTTCACAGCATTCTGAAAGAAAATGCGAGAGCCAGTTGTTATTTTCTCTATAATTTTTGATGGCGTCTTTGACTTTTTTAGGAGATTTTAAATTGTAATTTTCATTAATTACTTTTTCTGCTCCTTCGATTATCCATGTAAGTATTGCACCGCCTGCATTTTTAACGAGGTAATCTGTATAATTTTTAATATCTTTACTTCCTTCGATTTTTGCTTCAAAGGGGATTACGATAAGCCTTCTCCAAGTTCCTTCATCAATTGCACCAACCTTTGGCAGGTGATTAGTGTATAAAACTAAGGTATGAGTAGGTACATAGCTAAAGGGCGCCTTATATTTTTTCTCTGCGTATATTTCATCAGTGGAGCATAGCTGCTTAATATTTGAAGTATTAAGTCTCATACCTTCTTCTAACTCTGAAGCAATAAGGAGTCTTTTTCCTTTAGCTTCAGCAAGTTCAGGTTTTACATTTCTCCTGCAACCAACAGTAAGGATGTCTGCAGATATATTGCCGCTGTATGAACCTAAAACTCTTGATATGGCATTCCAAAATGTTGATTTACCATTACGCCCTTCACCATAAGCAATTATTAAAGCTTCAACATAAACCTTACCTATTGCAGCAAGCCCTACAATTCTTTGCACATATTCGATCAAGTCTTTATCTTTACAGAAAAACACATTAACTGCATCTATCCATTTATCCATTCCCTCATTACTTGGACTTACCGATTTTTGTTTTGTTATTAAATGAGAAGAATTCGGTTTTGTACTATGACTTAGCCCTTTTTTTAAATCGAAGGTGGCTGTTGGTGTTTTTAATAAAAATCCATTGGCATCAAGGTCCATAGGTTCAATTTCAAGCATAGGTTGTGCTTCTTTTAAGGATGAAGATATCTTTTTGGAATCTCTTCTGCCTATCACATATTTCTTATATTTCATTGCATTCTCATATCTTTTAAATGATTTTTCCTGCTCATCATTGAAATGACCTACTGCCTTTTTAGCACCATTTTCCATAACGATATCTAAAGTACCATTACTGGTCATTTCATCTAAAGCATGTTCTATCTCAAGTTCAGCTTCTTCAAGTTGATTAGTTGTTAGCTCCTGCGCTATCCCTTGTGCTTTTGGTTTTGATTCCTCCCAAAAGCTGCCGTTATATACAATGTAATCTGTAGCAGGGGAGTACCTTAGCACTACTTTATATTCACTTGAAAGAACTATTGCTTGCCCTACATCAGAAAAATCTTCAGGCTTTAATTTAAGTTCTGCACCATATTCCTCCGGTGGAATATAGCCTTCTTGTGTTGATATTTTCTTTCCGAATTTAACAGCACTGTTCCATATAAGGTTTAATTCATTTTCTTCTAATGGAGGATTGCACCTTTCAGCCTTTTTTAGAAAAAGGGCATAGGCTTCATCTGTGTTTCCTAAGCGTTTAATAACTTTTCCTGCATAATGCGATAGGGTACTGTTCCTTTTTCCTTCCGGCACTTCTTCCTGTCTGTTATCCCAACTTTCAAAATCAGAAGTACTTAAAAATTCTTCAATGCTTTTATTGCCATCATGAAACTCCACATCTGCATTATCAGTGCCAAATATATATCTGGCACTATCAAGGGCATTGTTGTCAAAATAGGGGAAAGCAGATGATATTCTTCGTTTTAAAGCTGCATATTCTGATGCATCGGTTATAGCTTCAATCATAAAATAGACATGAAATCTTGGACGCGGCGATTTATCACATTTTTGCTTCATGTGATTCCTGCTGTAAGCAGCCATAAAGGGAACATCGTGAAAGGCAGCGGCTACATCTGCAGCCGTGACCCAGTCTGTTGAAACATCTGAGTGATCATTGTCACAATCAAGGACCACACAATCCGCTTGAATGAAATTATCAGTATTACGGTAGTTGCCTTTATACTTAGCTGTGACGTGGTCAAACTTAACTGCCTCAAGCATAGATTCTTTGTCCGTAACTGTAATTTTTTTAGGGTAGATACAATTTAAAAGATTTCCGGTACAATTTGCAGCATATAAAGCAAAACTAATCATGTGATAACCTCCTCACATCTGGAGTCAAAGTATCTAATAGGCATACCGCGTTTTTTTGCTTTTGCTATTTCTCGAGACATCCCTTCAGAAACCTTATCAAACACCCACAACTCTTCACATTTACCAAGCAGAATAAGAGCAAAGCGAAGACCAAGCTCTCTTTCATCCGCATCTTCATCATCTAAAAATTGTGGGTAATGCAAATGAGGGGCTATGGGGATATAGCCTTTGCTTACTGCAAATCTACAATATCTTTGAGCTCTTATAGTATTTCTTTCTGTATCTCCGGAGAAGGGAGAAGCGATATAAATAAGGGGGAGATATTCTTTTTTCTCTTCTTTCATAATGTTTGTTAAGGCTTTATAGGGAGTTGGGTCGTGGTAGCCTTCCGGATTATATTTGCTGATTTTCATACCTTTGATCTCGCATCTTTAAGTTTTGCTTTACTGCAATCTGCACAGTAAACAGATGTATCATAAAGGTCGCTTTCTCCGTCGCTGAATAGTTCTGCTATGTCAATTTCAACTTCACGACCACAGTCAGGACAAATACAGAACACATTGTCATCATGGAGTTCTACAGTAACATCAACAGAAGGACTCATTTTTTCCTTTACATAAAACATATTAAACACCTCCAAAATTAATAGGCAGGTAGTGCCCTTATTATCTAAAGGACAGCACCTGCCAAATTCCGTAGTAGTTTTTAATCTTTTTTATAAAAATAACTTTCAAAACCTTCAGCCCGTAGTTTTAAGCCTTTAGCCCATGGGGGATTTTGACCTAATATTTCACATATTCCATCTACACTTACGTTCTTTTTGGCTTCAATGATGATTTCATCGTGAATGTGCATGACGATTCTATAATGTCTTAGATTTTCCATAGCATAGCAGAGTATATCCCGGCTGATAGCTTGCACAATATTTTCAACAAATTTAGGACCGTAAGACTGTATTCTATCCCATTTCTTAGCGCCATTTATTCCTTCATAAGTAATACAATCAGAGCCAAATTGGTTTATCTCGATACGTGGCTTTACATAAGATAGATGCCGCCCGCTAGGAAGTTTTATAAAAAGCATCCCGCTTTGATAAGAAAATACAATACCGTGGGTTTTGGTTGTAGTTCTTTCTCTGACAGCTTTTATTGTAGCTCTGTCAACATCCCACCAAAAACTTACGATATTAGGATTGGCTGTTCGCCAGGCATTAACTAAAGGTCTAAGTTCTTCTTCAGTCAAGCCCATGTCAAGAGCACCCATGGCTATTAAAGCACCGACAGAGCCGCCGTAGCCGCAGGCTAAATCTGCAACTTTACCTTTTTGCCTTAAGGGGTCCTTCTTATTGATATTCTCAATAGGCACATTAAACATTTGGCTTGCAGTAGCAATGTATAAATCTTTCTTACGACTATATGCGTCCAGTACCCATCTTTCACCGGCAAGCCAGGCTAAAACAACTCTCTCAATAGATGAAAAGTCTGCAACTATGAATTTGTAGCCGTCCTTGGGGATAAATGATGTGCGAATAAGCTCTGATAGCACCTCCGGCACGGAATCATAGAGCATTTCCAAAGCCTCTAAATTATTTGTACGGACTAATTCTCTTGCTTGAGAGAGGTCAGGCATATTATTCCTTGGCAGATTCTGTGGCTGTAGAATACGCCCGGCAAACCGACCTGTGCGATTAGCTCCATAGAATTGAAACATTCCTCGAGCACGACTATCAGAGCAGACGGCATTTTTCATAGCTTGGTATTTCTTTATTGATGACTTTGCTACTTGTTGTCTAAGAGTTAATACTTCAGATAAATCATCGGATGATGTTTTTATAAGTTCTGATACAACCTTTTTTCCTAAAGTTTCAGTTTCGAGACCCTTATCTGCTAACCAGTCTTTTAATTGCTGCACAGAGTTTGGATTTTCAAGATTAGTTAAATCTCTCATTTCATTTATTAATTTAGAACGGGAGTAGTCATCAATTTCTATAGCATTGTTTATAAGCTTTAAATCTAAGGCGATACCTAAATCATTAATTTCCTGGTCTAAATGGTATTCATCCCATACAAATTTAGGAACAGGAAACTTTGAAAGTTTATTTTGAATAGCCATTTCAGTTTCAACATCTCTTTTGTTGTACTTTTTAAAAGCTGACCATTTACTTAAATCATGTATTGGAAGATTTCTAATTCTATTACCATTGGATGCAGTCGGTTTACATGGAGTACAGAAGTACTTGATTAAATCTTTTCCTTTCTTAAGCTTTTGTTTTTCCAGTCCTAATATCGCACCTACACCTTCAAGGGATAGGGGAAGTCCCAGATAAGCTGACCAAATCATAGTGCATCTCCAAGAGGAAGGGTTTAAATATTTTCCTGTTGGAAGACCTATCAATCTTGAT
>JAAYNG010000110.1 GCA_012520935.1 Tissierellia bacterium
ACCACTAAATAGACTAATAAAATTATTATATTCCTTGTAAAATTTGGACCTGTGACATTCCTAATATTTTCATTGGTTAAACTTAAAGGAAGAATTCCAACTATATTCTTCAATACTCCCGGCATCTTATCCACAGGAAAAAAAGTTCCACAAAGGAAGGACATGGGCGTTATTATAAAGCTATTGAACTTATTAATGTCCGTATGAGAGTCAATCACCATCCCAATAATGAAACCCAGTGATGCAAAGACAAAGGCATTGGCAGCTATGGATAATAAAAACCTTGCATTCACATCTATCTTAGCAAAAATCAGGGCAATAACAGTGATTATGGCACATGAGTAAAGGCCTCTTAATACTCCTGCAATTATCTTTCCTGTAGTGTATTCCCAAGGCTTAATGGGACTCATCATAAATTCCTCAAAGGTCTTATAGAATATCCTAGAAGTGTTCAGGCTAGAAGCCACAGCAGAATAACTGGCTGTCATGCTGGTCATTCCTACAATACCTGTGATTATATAATTAATATAAGCATTTGTCCCCTCCCCCAGTTCACTGCCCAAACCCCAACCAAAGGCTATCATATAAAGGATTGGAGAAATCATAGCACTGGATGTAATAGACCAGAACTTGTTTTTAAATATCTCATATTCAGACCAGACTACTGTAAGTACATTCATCCAACCACCCTTTCACTGGTCAATTGCACAAAGGCATCCTCTAGGTTAGTGTTCCGTATCTTCACATCCCCAGTATGTTTTTTTGCCTCTTCCACAGCCAGGTCCCTGTCATTGAAAAAGTAGGTGATGGTCTTATCTTCTTCCTCATCAAACCTGTCCAGAGCAAAGAGACCAACCTTTTGAATTAAAGCAGGAACCGTGTCCAGAGCCACAACATTTCCCCTGTTCAAAAGGGCAACCCGGTCGCACAGGTGCTCAGCCTCTTCAATATAGTGGGTAGTGAGGATTATAGTAGTTCCGGCCATATGGAGTTTCTTTAAGTAGTCCCAAATCTTCCTCCGGCTTGCCACATCAAGACCAACAGTTGGCTCGTCCATAACAAGGACACTTGGCTTATGAATCATAGCCTTTACAATCATAAGCTTCCTCTTCATACCGCCGGATAAATTTTTTATTTGTTCTTCCTTCTTATCAACAAGGTCGGCAAACTCCAGCTCACCCATGATTTTCTCGTGCCTTTCCTTTTTATCAATGCCAAATAGCCTTGCCTGGAGTTCTAAATTCTTATAGACAGAAAGTTCCCTTTCTAGGGTAATGTGCTGGCTGACAATACCAATCCTTCTCTTGGTTTCTGAATTATTCCTATTGATTTTTCGACCCTCTATTGAAATTTCTCCAGAAGTTGGCATTGTTAGGCTGCTAAGTATCCTTACAAAGGTAGTTTTACCAGCCCCATTTGGACCTAAGAGCCCAAAAAAACTCCCCCGGCCTATTGAAAAACTTATACTATTTAAAGCAGTAAAATTTTCATATTTCTTTACTAGCCTATCCACCCTTATCAAGTCATATCCTCCTCCTAGATGTTTTAACCCTAGCTCATTATACCATAAAAAAGACCCTTCACGAAAATAGGGTCTAAATAAAACCTATACATCGTAGAATTTTATAAAATGAGGTATCCTGACTTAAGAATCAACATTCCTTTTCGCCTTCCCGTTTCCAGTGGCCTATGAAAAGAAACTCCCCTAATACAGTGGCGGGACCGTGTAGGATTCTAACCTACTTCCCTCTAATATTCAATTGCTAGTACAAATTAGCTTGATTCCAATATTATCATTACATTAGTTTAATGTCAATAGATTTTAACAATATTTTTTGATGCAGTTGTCAAAAGCGACCCTTAGCTAAAATCTAATGAGAAGATACTTGACTACAAACATTATAAGAAGCTTAGTTGTAAACTTTCAGCATTTCAGTAGTAGATTTCACAAACCTGACTTCTCTTCCGGTCCTCTTCTTTGGAAATACTTACATACGACCTAACTGCAACTCACTATCCTCCCTTGCGTTGGTAATAAATAGGTGCAGGCGATTAATAATACCGCCAACTAATTATTATCCCGATAAATCACAATACCACAAATAAAATGATACATAGAATATATAATTCCAATAATTCCCTCATCTAAAAGCTGACCTGTAAATTGAAAACTCATGTAAATTAAAATGAGTCCAACTGCAAGCCCAAACAAGGACCCCCACCACTTATTACTGACCATTAATAAGGCTGATAATATTAACAAGGCAAGAAAGCCCCAAGCAATTGGCTGCATTCCACCAATACCACCGGTGAAAATCAATGCCCCATAAAATAATATGGCAACAAGTGCCGGGATAAACAATAATATTTTTTTCATATAAGCCTCCTATAAATAAGCCTTCTTCTTTATCACATCCCACATTTCCCTGCCTCTAAATATAGCTAGGGCAACAAGCATTATTAGGCTTAAAGCGATTGATATTACAGAAGGGACTGGATTTTCCAATTCTCTGAATAGGACGAAGAAAAAAGGAGCCAGTCCAAAGAAGCAGGAGGCAACAAAATAGAGTATATAGTCCTCCACAGCCAGTTTTACAATCCTTACTGTTACAAACATGGATATAATGGCAGAAATGTTTAATATGGGTATGGCGTAGGTCACAGCCCAACCCCTGTCCCCTGTCTGCTTATCCCAAAATATCAATAGAAAGGATACAATTAAAATCAAAAATGTAATTGCCTTGGCAAGATTGTGGGTCTTTCTAACGATAACATAGGTTACCATCCACATGGACATTACTCCAAACAAGACAAGCAAAGGCCAATTAGTTTCTGACGGAAAGATGTAATAAACAGAAAATGAAATTATTATCACCGTCAAGGATATAAAAATCAAAAGCTTGATGGCAAGGTTCTTTTTATACCTTAGAGGGATAGTAGGGAAGGGTGAATGGCTTGGAGGAATTTCCGTATCTATCTTATTATGGCAAAGAGGGCAGGTGTCTCTTATTCCTTTAATTTTAACCCGGCAACTTTTGCATTCCCTCATCTTTTTCCTCCTCCTCTTTCTTGCCAACCCTGTTGGCAGATACTACAACTTCAACGCCCCTATCCGTTAAAAACCTAATAAAATTCTTTGGTATCTCTGTCTCTATAAAGGGAGATGTGAAGCCAAAGGTAAGGTTTTCCTTGAAACTCAAACAAACAAACTGGGGTCTTACAGCCGAAGTTTCTAAAAAAAGGTTTTCAACATACCTCTCTATCTTATCATTAAACTTAATAATACCTAAGTTAGAAGTGGCTATGGATATCTTCTTATTGGAACTCATGTTGATTAAGTTTAAAAAAATATTCTTTAAAGGCCTTGGAATTAACTTAACCAAAAGGTTCCTCTCATAGCCAACCAGCTGTTTTTGCCTTAACAAAAGAGACTCGTAATCAATATTCTCTTCAAACTGGGACTTGATAGACTGTAAAAGGTCATCCATATCATAGCCCTCTTTACTAAACCTATAGGAAACAATCATAGTAGCAAAGAAGTTCCTGGCAGAATTAGACTTGAAGAACTGCCTCAAGTTTATAGGGACGCTGGCAGATATTAACAAGCCATTATATCTCGGCCCATCTTCATAGGTGGCTATCATAAACAAGGCAGTGACAAGGACTGTGAGGCTTACCCCATAGGACTTGGAAATTTCCAAAACATCCTTAACCTTCATGGATGCCTCGATTACCCTCATCCTCTTATCAGGAGTTTGTGTCCCCTTGACCCTATAAGCCTTCTCATTTCCACCAACAGCCTTATTGATGTTAAGGTTTGGCATGGCAGTAAGGTCCTCATCTTGAAAATGCTTATCAAAGCTGTTATATAAAAGTTCATCAATTGACCCCTTGTCAGAAGGTGAGACCTCCCCTTTAAACTCCTCAGGATAAAGGAGCTTGAAATAATGAAAAAGAATTGTCTCTAAGAACCAGACAGCACCTGTCCCATCAGAAAGGGCATGAAAAACATCAAGGCTTATCCTCTTCCTATAATACCTCACCTTAAAAAGAAGAATCTTCTTTTCATAGCCATAAATCCCTGCACAAGGTGGCTCGTCATCCTCCTTGACTTCAGGCACCAGGTCTGACTCTTCTAAGTAGTACCAAAAGAAACCCCTACGGATAATGTAGCGGTATAGTGGAAAGTTGTCGTATGCAATTCTCACTGCCTCCTTCAAAACATCCGGCTTAACATCCTCGTAAAGGTCGGCAGATAACCTAAAGACCTTTGTATCCCGAGAGTTGTTGGTAGCCATGAAGATTTTAGAGGCATTGTCCATCTTAATCCATCTCTTCTTTGGCATTTTATTTTCCTTTATTTTATTTTTACATATTGATTAAGGCGTCAAAAGTATATTTTCTGAAGTCGTAGGGGAGGATACCATCCTCCCGTACATCTTAAAAGCTCTAATTATAGCCTTTTTAATAGTCGAAATCACTCCCCTAAAAACCTCTTCATCTCTTCAAAGGCTTCTTTGACCGACTTTGTTATGGCAGGCAGGGTGATAAAGCCATGGGCTGCCCCGTCAATCCTTCTAAGGACTACCTTGTTTTCCGCCTCGCCAAGCCTCTTGGCATACTCTTCCCCCTCGTCCCTGAGAGGATCAAACTCCGCAGTGATGACCAAAGTTTCCGGCTGGTGGGAAAAGTCTTCCGCCTCCAAAGGTGCAACATAAGGACTCTTCCTGTCTTCTATATTCGGTGCATAAAGGGACATGTACTCCTCAACCCTTTGGGAGGTAAGACCATAGTCCTCCCCATTCTCCCTTACAGAATCAAAGGGCGAGGTCTCCTCATCATGGTTCCAGCAGGTGGCAGGGTAGATTAAGACCTGCTTACTCGGAAGGGAAAGACCCTCGTCCCTCCTCTTAAGGCAGACTGCAGCAGCCAAGTTGCCGCCGGCAGAGTCCCCCATGACGACCACATCAGAATGGTCCACATCCACATCAAGCTCACCCTTGCAAAGGAGGTCAAAGGCAGTGTAGCAGTCCTCAAAACCCTTTGGATAAGGGTATTCAGGTGCAAGACGGTAGTCCACAGAGATAACTGTCCTGTTAAGTTCCTGTTGCAGGGATGTACACAGGTTAATGTAAAAGTCTATGTCGCCAATTACCCAACCGCCCCCATGGAAAAAGAGGATAGCCCCTTTTCCTTCTCCGGAGTTTTCAAAAACCCTCAAGGTAATCATAGAGCCATCCTTTGATTTAAAATGTTGGTCCAGTTGTTTGTAGACAAGCCTAACACCCGGCGAAAGGATTTCTTGAGCCATGCGGACCTTCTTATAGTCCTTCCTTATATCAATGTTAAGATTTGCCATTAACTTATAAATAAACTTTAAAATTATATTCATCAGTGTTCCAAGTCTTTAAACCTTTTTAAACTCTTTAACATAGCTTCCTGTATATTTCCCTTGAAACCATTGGCTTCAAGTTCATTGACTCCTGCAATGGTTGTCCCGTTCGGCGAGCAGACATTGTCCCTTAAGATAGCAGGATGGTCGCCGGACTCCAAGACCATCTTAGCAGACCCCATAACAGCCATGGCGGAAATCCTATAGGCATCCTTTGCCTTAAAACCAAGCTGAATACCCATCTCTCCCATAGCTTCAATTAACATATAGGTATAGGCAGGGGATGCCCCACTCAATGACCCGATTGCCCCCATCAAGCCCTCATCAATCTCAATAACCTCGCCCATAGAGGCAAACAAGTCCATCAAAACCTTCTTATTTCCATCATCAAAACGCTTAGAAAAAGATATGCCAGTCATGCCGACCATAACCATAGCAGGCGTATTAGGCATGGCCCTTGCCACAAGGACATCCTTCCTGTCCAGGTGCTTTTCCATAGTAGCAATAGTCAAGGCAGGAGTAATCCCCAAAAGTATAGACCCGGCCTTAATCTCCTTCTTAATCTCCTTTATAACTTCCTTATACTTATCTGGTTTGATAGCAAGTATAATAATATCAGACTCTTTGGCTGCATCTGCATTGGAGTCCATGATATTTACCCCAAATTCGGACTTTATCTTGTCCATGGATTCCCTTCTCTCGGTGTGAACAAAGACCTCTGACTTGTCGGCAAAGCCCTTGGTCAAGAGCCCCTTTAACATGGCCTTCCCCATATTCCCACAACCTGCAAAACCTATTTTCATCTCTTACCTCCATATTCCTTAAGATAGTCCCAAATCTTATCCTTGTAGGCTCCATTCTCTCCGGTTAAGTTCTCTGCCACCTCTTCTATGCTGGAAATTGAATAGACCTTAATACCGTACTCCTCTTCCAACTCCTTAGTGGCAGACCTTTCCCCCTTGCCCCTCTCCATCCTGTCTACAGCAACGACAAGGGAATCTACCACAGCTCCGGTAGGCTTTAGGATTTCAAGGCTCTCCTTAACAGCAGTCCCTGCAGTGATAACATCCTCTACAATGGTAATCCTGTCCCCTTCCTTCGGGATAGTTCCAACTATCGAACCGCCTTCGCCGTGGTCTTTCGCCTCTTTTCTATTATAGGCAAAGGGCAGGCTTATATTGTACTTCTCCTTTAAAATTACACTGGTTGCCACCACCAAAGGAATCCCCTTATAGGCAGGGCCAAATAAAATCCTTCCTTCAAGGTCCAAGCCCTTGATAATTTCACCATAATAGGCAGCCAACATAGTAATAGACCCGCCATTTTTAATGTCGCCAAAGTTCATAAAGTAAGGGCACTTCCTCCCACTCTTCAAGGTGAAGTCCCCGAAGCGGAGGACACCCTCATCCAATAGAAATTTAGTAAAACTATTCATCATCATCGGACCTGTCTGTATATATCTTGTTCACAATCTCCGCAGTCTTCATGTAGAAGGATTCACCTGTCTTCATGTCCTTGATAGAGTAAGCCTTCCTTGCCACCTCGTCCTCACCAATTACGATTACATATCGAATTCCAATCTTATCTGCATAGGAAAACTTCTTGCCCATCTTTCCATCTTCATAGTAGACTTGAGTAGTAATCTTAGCATTCCTTAAGCTTGTGGCAACCTTAGTCGCATCAGCGGAAAAACCCTCCATAGGAACAACTAAAACAGAAGACTCATGGCTTGTTTTAACATCTATCAAGCCTGCCTCGTTAAGCTGGTAGAATAGTCTGGTTAAACCAATGGAAACCCCAACACCCGGCATCTTCCTGTCTGTATAGTAGCCGGCAAGGTTGTCATACCTGCCACCACCGCAAACACTGCCCAGAGAAGGGTAGTCGTTCATAATGGTTTCAAAAATCGTACCGGTGTAGTAGTCCAAGCCCCTTTGTAGCTTAAGGTCAATCTTATAATAATCCTCCGGAATATTATAAGAAGGCAAGATAGAAATTACCTTTTCCAATTCCTCTAACCCTAGATTAAACTCATCACTTTCAACAGGAAGCTTTTTCAAGTTCCTAATGACATCCTTAGGACTTCCTTCTATATTAATAAAGTCAAAAATACTGTCAATAGCCTTTTGGTCCAAGCCCTCTTCCTTCAAGGCTTCAACAGTCTTTTCCTCAGAGACCTTGTCCATCTTATCTATAATCCGTAAAATCATAGCCGGGTCCTCAACGCCCAAAGACTTATAAAAGCCAAGCAGGACCTTCCTGTTATTTATCTTAATCGTAAAGGGTCCGAAGTTAAGTTTCTTAAAGATTTGGTAGATAATAGCAGGCATCTCAGCATCGTTTTCAATTGCCAAGCTCCCATTGCCGATTATATCCACATCAGCCTGATAAAACTCCCTAAACCTTCCCTTTTGGTTCCTTTCACCCCTGTAAACCTTGGCAATCTGATACCTCTTAAAAGGAAATTCCAAGTCAGAAAACCTCATGGTAGAATACCTTGCCAGAGGCACGGTCAAGTCAAAGCGTAAGGTAAGGTCAGTATCCCCCTTGTCAAAACGGTAGACCTGCTTTTCAGTATCACCGCCACCCTTTGCCAGAAGAACTTCCGACTTCTCAATAACCGGCGTGTCAATCGGTAGGAAACCGAAGTCCTCATAGGTAGACTTGATAATTTCTCTAATTTCATTAAAAGCCAGTTGCTCCTTAGGGTTTAACTCCATGAAGCCCGGCAGAATCGAAGGTTTTACAATATCCATCACATCATCTCCCATCTTGTTCCGTTAATATATCCGGTCCATCTTTAGTAATCGCAATTGTATGTTCATATTGGCAGGACAAGGACCCGTCTACAGTCCTTGCAGTCCAGCCGTTGGAATCTATTTTAAGTTGATAATTCCCGGCGTTTATCATGGGCTCAATGGTAAAGACCATGCCCTCTGAAATCCTGGTCCCCCTGCCCGGAGTCCCATAGTGTAATACTTGTGGCTCCTCATGGATATTTTTTCCTATCCCGTGGCCCACAAAGTCCCTTACAACAGAATAACCCAAAGCCTCCACATGGGACTGGATGGCGTGCCCAATATCCCCAAGCCTGTTGCCAACCCTAGCCTGGTCAATCCCCAAGTACAAGGCCTCCTTCGTTGCCTTCATCAGATCCTTAACCTCATCGGAAACTTCACCGACAGCATAGGACCAAGCAGAGTCAGCCAGCCAACCGTCTAAGTTAACAACCATATCTATCTTTAAAAGGTCCCCATCAACCAGCTTTTTCTTAGAAGGAAAACCATGACATATCTCATCATTTAAAGAAGCACAGGTTGCATACTTATAGCCCTTATAACCCTTTTGTTCAGGAGTTGCCCCGTGCTTTTGCAGGTATTCATCCACAAACTGGTCCAGTTCAAGTGTCGAAACCCCCGGAGCAACCAACTTTTTAAGCTCCTTGTGGACATTGGCAAGGAGCTTGCCTGCCTCCCGCATCTTCTCTATCTCTTCAGGTCTCTTAATAAATATCATCATTTCCTCCTTCAAATATACCCCTTAAATCCATAGCCTCAAAGTCCTTGTCCTTTATGGCGTATTTGAAAATATCCTTGTCATAGTGGTAGGCCCTTTTAAGGTCGTCCAATGCCCTATCGTAAAGATAAGTCTTAGCATAAGAACAGGCCCTGTTATAGAGCAGGTCCGGCGACGGGTTCTTATTAATCCCCCTGGTCAAGACCTCTATGGCCTCATCATACCGCTCATCTGCAATATAAATAGCTGAAATGTTTAAATAGGAATTCATAAAGAAAGGCTCCGCATCAATGGTCCTTTCATAGTAGGCAAGAGCATTTTCATTGTCACCCTTCTTGTAGTAGTAAAGACCCATATTATAAAGCGCCCTGAAAAAGTTCGGGTCATTGGCAAGGCTCTTATCCAAATAGACTTTTGCATCTTCAAGATAGCCCATGTCTATATAAATAGACCCAATATCGTTATAGACGGTAGGGTCTTCTAAGCCCTTTTCCCCAAGCATATCAGAATACTCCTTGTAGTAAAAGAGAGCCTTTTCAAAGTCCCCCTTCCTGTCGTATAAGAAGCCTAGGGCAAAGTAGGGCTTGTTGAAGTTCTCATCCTGGTCTATTGCCTTGTAATAAAGTTCTTCAGCCCCATCCAAGTTCCCCTTGTCGTCTTCAATGAGTCCACGATAGTAACAAACATTTTGCAGGAAAAAGTTATTATCTTCCAAAAAAGCAAGCAGTTCATCAACTTTTTGCAAGTCCTCCGAAACAAAGAAAAAAGCTATCATCTCTACGAAAACCGTGGCCTTTTCCTCAGGCTCGCCAGCATATTGAAGTGCCCTCATCAAGAGAGAAAACCTCTCTTCAAAAACCTCCTCGTGCCTATATAAGTTCATGTATTTTTCCAAATTCCAATTCATCAAATCACCATTTGCATTTATGTTGCCTTATTTATTATTTTAATTATTATAGTTATGCAATGTCCGGCCGGTATTTGTCTGGGGCTAGCTCTTGGGTCTGGATTGCCACGGTCGCTAGTCGCTCCCTCGCAATGACAGAGGTAAGAGGTGTTTTTCAACTGCGAAGTTTGAATTAATTATCCACCATTATTAACTTTCCTTTTTCTCCGGCATCCGCCCACGCTAGCGTCATCGCGAGCGACAGCGTGGCGATCCAGAGAATTTCACCTATTTCGACCTTTATTCAATTCTTTAGCTAAGGTCCAGCCGGTTAATAACAGCCCCTACAG
This sequence comes from Tissierellia bacterium, assembly GCA_012520935.1. GTDB lineage: Bacteria > Bacillota > Clostridia > Tissierellales > Peptoniphilaceae > JAAYNG01. The sequence continues at coordinate 10,145 of JAAYNG010000110.1, forward strand.
TGTAAACCTATGCTGTACTAGATCCCCTATATCACATTATACTTCAATATCCTAGCGGCAAAGAACAAAAATAATATCGTAATAAGGGCACTCGTTCCAATAATCTCTATCCCGTTAACAGTCCCTATTATAATAAACAAAATCAACAAGGTCTTGGCAAAGGCATTAATAAAGAAAAAAATCTTTGACAGCCTCTGGGTATGGATAGAAACCCTCATTGCCTCCTCCAACTTTTCCATCCCCCCATTGGGGATAATAATATCAACAAGGGAGTCACTTGCAGCCCTGCCCATCATTACAGATAAAAAACTGGGGTCCAAAACTCTTTCATCTACCCCCTGACCTGCAATATAAATAGTCCTACCCCTTACCTCACCTGCAATCTCCTTGGCCTTTTCAAGCCTATCCTCAACCTTCAAGGAGTGGTAAATCTCTTCAATGCCGGTAAAGCGTGCGATCCTTAATGAATACTTCTCATCATCCTCTGAAAAATATACATCCCTAGATGCACCACCCTGCTTCATCCTATCTATAATATTGAATAATTCATCATCTATATTTTCCTTAATTTCAACAGAGCCAATTAAGCTGCCGTCATGTAAAATATAATAGGTAAGACCTTGATTTTCAGCCTCAAAGGGCTTGATTCCAAATTGAGAAATATAGTCTATGTCACCGAAATTATAGTCTTCGCCGGCAAGGACCAAAGCCACACCCCCACCATCTTCATCGTACTCTTCAATATATTCAGGCAAGACCATCTTGCCATAAGACCTTAAGAATACAGGTCTCAATGGGGAGTCCACATAGAAGTAACCATATGCCAATAACTCCTTTATTTCCTCGTCAGTGTAGTCCTCCTTAGGGGTGATTTTATGAATATCAATAGAATTCCTAGTCAAGGCCTCCTTCTCAAAAATTAGGGCCTTGGCATCATGTAAGCTTTGAATATCCTCCCTTTTAGAAAGGTATATTTCATCCTTACATAGCCTTATCATAGCTGCAAGCTTTGAAAGTGGCACTCCCTTTTCAAAAAAGAGCATAGTCATAGTGATTAGCACTAGGGAAAGCCTGTAAATTATCTCGTTGTTAGAAAGTTTCATATAGAATTTTAAGATAAAGAAAACAGCTAAGAGTAAAACTAGGGTCAGGATAAAATACTTTGACCTATCTGAAAAAAAGTCCCTTTCAAAGGAACGATAAGTAAGGCCATACTTCTTGGCCTTGATGTCCACGCCACCTACCAGTATGTCAATAGTGATTGTTGCCAGTAGGTAAACAGACACAACAACCGCCCCCTCAAGAAATTTTTTTGAATAGGCAAGTCCAATCAAGGCAATAAGAATATAGGCCTCAGTATTAAAAGAGTCCTTCCTTATACCTGCAGAAAGTAAATCAATAAAAATAAATAAAAAAGAAAAGCCTAAAATAAGCCTTGATAAGATACCTGTGTCCAGATTTAAAAGGGTCAGAAATAAAAGGGCCCCTAAAGAAAGAACCGAAAAAACAAGCTTAATGACCCTCTCTCTAACCTTTAACTTTCTTCTCTTAGCCCCTTTCTCCACTCTGACCTCCCCTAACTATAACTTGAATTTTGCAACCACCTTGTAACCATCAATCTCTTGTCCGGTTACCAGTTCCCATTCACCCTTAAAGCCTGCATACTCAGAAAGCTTCTTAAAGTAATACATTTGAATACCAAGGTCAGTGCTTGTATTATCATGGATTTCATCAGTCTTGGTTACCAAGAAAAGCTCATCCTCTTTAACAATATACCTCCATGGTTGCCTGTTTTGAGTAGAAGGTGCCAACCTTGCATAGTAGAACACCTCAGATAAGCCCCTGTGTTCTAGCTCTTCACCCTCAAATGACTTTCCAATCTCATCCTTGAAGACAATCTCATCAATAGAAAGTCTTGGGTTGGAAGGTTGTTCAAGGTTTAAAAAGCCGGTGTTTGGCATTCCAATAGCTAAAATATATTCAACCCTGTCATACTTCGCCCCAAAGGCTTTCTTTCTTACATCTTCCGGTGCCTGCTTAACAGTAACATAGCATGAAGCAACATCCAGCTCGCTTATCTTACTTATTGCATCCTCAATAGAGTAAGCAGACCAAAGCCCACTGTCCTTGTCATCATCCATCTTTTCACAAATAACATAATGAGGGCTCTTAATCATCTTGCCTGAATAACCTGCATGACCGTCCAACAGGTTGAATATTCTCTCGCCGTCAACGGCTAAGTCAAAATTCACTTCAAAGTTATTATCATTGGAAACTCCAACCAGACCTGTTTCAATCTTTTTCAAAATATCCAGTCCTAAGTCCTTATCTTTAAAGTCCCTAGTAGACTTCCTCGTCTTTAAAAAATCTTTTACGCTCATATCCTACCTCCTCAAAGTATTCTTGATATTATTCTACCATAAGTAAGCTAAAAATAACAGGTTTTTTTGGATACTAAAAACGCCCCTTTAGGGGCGTTAATTATTTTACCAATTAGGATATACATTATAGTATAAATAGTAGGCTTCTCTATATTCTTCGTAAGTTGACGGGTATCTGGAATACTTTGTATAAAAAGCGTTCCTAGCATTTTGGTCATTCCATATATTTCCCCACCAGTTGTTATAGTTCCAGTCAGGATATTGTCCGTAATATAGGTAATATGCTTCCCTGTATTGGCTTTCTGTTGATGGATATGTTTTATACTTGTTGTAGTATGCATTTATTATATTTTGGTCATTCCATCCATTTCCCCACCAGTTGTTATAGCTCCAGTCAGGATACCTTCCATAGTATAGGTAATATGCTTCCCTACGCTCATCATAAGTTGATGGGTACCTGGAATACTTTTTAAAATAAGCGTCCCTGGCATTTGCATCGTCCCATCCGTAATAGTTTCTCCAGTAGTCATTATATCCATAGTAGCCATAACCTTTTAGCTTCTCATTAGCATCATCAAGTTTCTTTTGGATGTCTTTTTTATCCTTTTCAAGTTGAGCTATCTTCTCATCTTTTTCTTTTTCAATCTTTGCTAATTTTGCCTTTAGGTCAGCAATCTCTGCAGACTTTTGAGTTACCTCTTGGGCATAGTATTGAATGTCTGAACTTGGAGCTTTTGCCCCTGCCCTGTCTGTAATCCTGATGCTTCTTGTAGCATCAACCCACTCAACATTCATGTTCAAAGCTTCTGCAATTGCTCTAATTGGTAAATATGTCCTATTTTCAATTATCATAGGTTGGGTGCTCAATTGTACTGCCTGCTCATTATAAAAAACTTGCAATGGACCCTGCCATACTCTTTTTGTACTTCTAGTTCCGCTTGCGTACACCATTGATTGTGACAAAACTAATATCGCAATCAGTAGAGTTAAAACTCTTGTAAATTTTTTCATCAAAATCCCTCCATTTTTATTATTACACTGTTTAAAGTATACCTTAATAATATTATAATTGCAATGGTTTTTAAATTACAAGTTTATTACGAAATCCAAAAAATTACACTTATTCTTCATTACGAACAATTTGTTCCATCAATTCCTCTCCGGTAATCCCCTTTGTAACATTGAACCTTTTTAAGGCATACAAGGATTGGGGCAGTCCCTTTACAAGGACATTAACGCCCGGGTCCGAAGTAAATGTGGACTTGATACCCTTCTCCCATAGGAGGATTTCCGTTTCATCAGTATAATATCCTGTCGGATAACTGAAAGAATGGGTTCCCTTGCCGGTAATCGACCTTATGAGCCTGTCTTCCTCTTCAAAGTCTCCAAGAAAAGCCTTGATATATTCTTCTTCGCCCTCCCCTTCAAACTGCTTAACATTAGTCCTTGCAGGTTTCTTTTCCTCCAGCTTTTCTGACTGGTGCATGTCAAAGCTATGACTTTGTATTTCAATAAGGTTAGAGGCAAGCATCTCCTTGGCTTCCGCCTCCCCGAAATGTGGAATGATAGGCTCACCTGTATCCTTATAGGTATCCTTGCCAAAGCTTGACCCTATAGTATAGATAACTGCCTTCATGCCTTCCTCCTTCAAGAAAGGAAAGGCCAGGCTATAATTGCTCATGTAGCCATCATCAAAGGTTATCAAGACTGGTTTTTCAGGCAGGTCTACCCCCTTGAAGACATACTTATAAATATCTTCAAGGCTCACTGTCTCGTAGCCCTCTTCCCTCAACATCAAAAGCTTATCCTTAAATTCTTTTATAGGAATGGAGTACCCCCCATCTCCAAAATGGTGGAACATCAATACAGGCAGGTCCTTCTCCATGCCAACATTTTCCCCACCAATGGGATAGGCCTCAAAGTCTTCTAAAAAATCCTCAAGATTTTCCTTCCCCACAAGATGCCCGAAGTCATCCGGTATATAGGTGTCTTCCCCATAAATCTTGGCTAAAACCATATCTCCTACGCTGTTTCTCACATGGGTAGTATCATAAAAGTACCTTGGGTCCCTTGATATAGAAGACTTGGAAAAGTCCCAAAAGTCAGTGACCTCAGCCAGCTCCCTATAGTAGGCCTTCAACTCCTCACTATTAAAATTCTTAAAGTCGTCCTTATAGACGGGCAGGACAGCCACCGTCATCTCAACCCCCTTGCTGTCCAGCAGGTCCTTGATTTTTTTCATATACTTACTGAAATTCTCAAGCTCATTCAAGGGCTTGTCCTTCTCAGGGTATTCCCTAAATATCTTATAGGCCTCCCTGTCCAAGTATTCATCCAAGTCACCTACCCCCTCCGAGTCCCTTGCCCGCTTGTCATATACACCTGTCTCTTCAATGAATACCTTATAGGGTCTTGGGTAATGGGAGTCATTGATATAATTTCTAAGCTTAGCCAAAGAGTACTTGGGGTTGGCTAGGAGGTAATCTTTATAGTAGGAAAACTCACCTGTCCCGGAGGCATAATAAGGCATCTTATGGGTTAGCTGGTCCTCGCCCTGGTCAAAAGTCATGGCTGAAGTATAGTTTATCCCCAAAAAAACTTCCTTCAGCTCCCTAGTCTCCAGTAGATACTTAATAGTATCATAGGAGTCAAGGAGGTCGGACCCGTAGTAAAATAAGTTGTAGGAGTGAGTGTTGGTGTATTCACCAAACTTTAAAGGGTCTATGGCTGCCGCCCCTGAAGAGCCTACAATAAAGGAGTCAAAGTCATCCCTCCTCCCCTCCAAGTAGTTCATCTTTGCAACCCTTGGATTGTTGGTAAAATTGAAGGTGTTTTTATTAAAATACCTCTCATCAAAGGCACCAAAAGGGTTTACAAAGATATTCAAGAGAATTACAAGGGAAAAAATTAATACTATAGCCCCAATAAACATTGCAAAAAAATTTTTATTAGACATAATAACCCCTCTCAATACATCCTATAAATAAATTCCTCTGAAACATAGCCCTCTGAAAAGACTACAAAGTAAAAGAATAGCATTAGATAAACTAAGATGATAAAAAACTGGACCGGACCTCTCGCCCTGTCAAAGGACTTATATAGGTTGATACCCTTTTCAAAGGCATAATCTACCAAGAATAAGACAATTATTGCAAAGGCTACCAATAAAAGGTTTCCATTACTGTATCCCATGTCATAAAGGTTGGCACGAAAGCCTACCAGAGAAAAGCTTGTAAAGCTTGCCTTTAGCATGGAAAATGCCAGTGTCGCAGACCCGGACCTGGTGAAGTACCTGCCAAGTGTCACCAAGATATTAGTTCTAATAATTTGAAAGAGCCTGAACCAACCAGACTTGGGGTCGATTTTCAAAGCATTCAAGGCCTTCTTATAGGTAGATTCCAAGTATAGGCTAAGGCTTATTATTGTACCGTTCCAAAGGCCATATAGTATGTAGTGCCAGCCGGACCCATGCCATATTCCAACTACTAAATATAAGATATAGGTTGAGATACATATGGTGATCAGCTTCCCCTTCTTGCTGCCAAAGGCCTTCCTGCTTCTGTTATTAATAAAGGCCATAGGCCTTGACAGGTTCAAAGGATAAAACACATAGTCCCTCATCCAAGCCCCAAGACTTATATGCCAACGCCTCCAAAAGTCCTGTACGCTGCTGGCAAAAAAAGGCCTTCTGAAGTTGATATCCATCTTTATAGACATCATCTGGGAGATACCCCTCACTATATCTATCCCCCCTGAAAAGTCTGCATAAATCTGTATTCCATATGCAAGGACGGAAAAGAAAATAAAGCTGCCTGAATAGGCATGGTGGTTAGAAAAGACTGTCCCAACCAATAGGGCAAGCCTGTCGGCTATAAAAATCTTTTTAAAGGCACCAAAGCAGGCAGTCAAAAATCCGTGCCGGAAGTCATCCGGATTATAGGCCTTGTTTTCCATAAGTTCCGGCATGAGCCTGTCAAACCTGCCAATGGGTCCTTGGATTATCTGAGGAAAGTAGGAAATGAAAAGGGCAAGCTTAAAGGGGTTCCTCTCAGGCCCTATCCTCTTGTAGTATACATCCAAAACATAGGAAATAGACTGGAACATATAGAAGGATATGCCCAGCGGAATTAGCAAGCCATAGCGTGAACTAAGGAAGTCCGTATACTTAATCGAAAACAAGAGACCGAAGTTCAAAAGCAAACAAAGAACAAGGAAAAACTTCCTTTTCCCCTTGTCCTCCTGCCTGTCTATGACCATAGAAAAAATATAAATATTGACTATACTGAAAAAAATAAAATAAGAATCTGCAAAGAACCTATAAAAAAATAGGGATGCTGCCAAAAGTAAGACCCATTGGTGTCCCTTGAATAGGCTGTAGTATAAAGAAATTACCAGCAGGCAAAAAATTGCAAATTCCTTAGTGAAAAGTACCATATGAGCCTATTCTTTTAACCCTTCTACCATTGCCACAATTGCATCAAGTGTCCCGAAATTCTCCGGCACAATCTTGTCTACCCCGATATTGATTCCAAAAGCATCATTCAATTCAATTACAAAGCTCACAATATCAAAGGAGTCCAAGACCCCGCCGTCAATAATGTCAGTATCCGCTTCCGGATCATATTCATCATTTATACCCTTTAATATCTCTATAACCTTTGCTTTTGTATCCATCTAAACACCCCTTCTTATGTAATTTATACACTTATAGCCGGTGGGCTTAAAGTTAAACTTTTCATAAAGACCCATAGCCGGAATGTTTCCATCCCTCACCCATAGGTTTATTTTATTATAGTCCCTTTCCCTTCCAAGCCTAATCAGCCCTTCTATAAGTTGACCGGCCCTGCCTCCGCCCCTAAAAGTATCAGCCACAACAATATTATCCAGCTCCAGGTCCCTGCCTCTTATTTGAAAGCGGATAAAGCCCGCAAGAAGGTCTCCCTCATAGACTGCCAAGAGCTTTTCATTCTTAATCTCCTCTGCCAATTCATCCTTACTTAAGGCATTCCCTGTATAGGGGTCAATATGGTCTTCCTGCAAGGAAAAAATTGTCTCCAAGTCCTTATGGGAGGCAAAGGAATACTCTCCTCCTCCACCTACCCTATCCAAGCCTAAAGAAAGGCTGGTCCTTTCAATATAAGTCTCATAGCCTAAAGTTTCAATTATAGCAGTTTCCTCTTGGTCCAAATCCCTATAGACATAGTCAATAATAGACTTCTTATCATTGGGAATTTCAACTTCTGAAAGCCCTTCCAGTCCCTTCTTAATAAAATAAAAGACATTGTAAAAGTTAGACCTGTCCTCAATAAAGAGCCTGTAGCCCTCGCCCTTTAAATAAAAGAGTCTATCCTCAGAAATTATAGCTTTGTAGTCCCTCACCAGCCTCTTTGCATTCTGGTAGACATCCTTGGACAGGAAGCCGTCTATTAACTTGATAAAATCTTCACTTGCCCTTAGCTTGTCCATAAAGTTTTTTTATCCCTACCCTATCTACCTTCCCGTTTCGAGTTCTTGGAAAGTCCTCGTAGCTTTCTAGGACACCGGGAACCATATAGGCGGACAGCTTCCCCTTCAAGCCCTTTAAAACTTCCTTTTCCTCCAAGTCCCCCACATATGCCATCACTATCTTTTTATCATCATAATCATAAAAGGCAACAGACTCCACTAGACCCTCAATGAGTCTGGAGGCAGCCTCCACTTCCCCAAGTTCTATCCTGTGCCCCCTGTGCTTAATCTGGTTGTCCTTCCTTGAAACAAATACAATGTCCCCGTCCTCGTCCACATATCCCATGTCCCCTGTCCTATATATAATGTCCCTGTAGTTGGAATTCAGAGGATTTTGAACAAAGACACCGCCGGACTTTTCCGGGTCCCCATAGTAGCCGTGAGAAATCCCCGTCCCCCTTGCACAAATCTCCCCAATTTCTCCCTTAGGAGTGGGTCCATCATTTTCATCCAGCAAAAAGACTTCCATGTTGGGGCAGGCCTTGCCGATTGGGATCACATCGCCCTCTCCAAAGTCCTTCTTTATCTCATAGTAGGTGCAGTCCACAGTCACCTCTGTAGGCCCGTAGAGGTTGATGAACCTCGTGCCCTGAGGGCAGGCCTCCTTCCAGACCATATAGTCCCTGCCGTAAAGTGTTTCCCCTGCAAAGAAGACCTTAGAAAGGCTTTCCGGCCTAAGCTTTTCAAAAACACCCGAAGAAGAGATTATATTTAAGCCGGAAGTTGCCCATGTCAGGGTCGTAATCTTTTTCTCATTAAAAAATTCAACAGCCTTGATTGGAAACATAAAGTAGCTCGACCTTAAGATGTATAAGCTGGCCCCATTCCTCACCATCAAGTAAAGGCACTTTACAGAACAGTCGAAGAAGAAAGGAGCTTGGTTGCAAATCACATCCTCATTTGTTATGTCAAAGGTTTCTGTTAAAAACTCCGACAGGTCTATCAGGGAACGGTGGCTTATAACTACCCCCTTGGGGTTGCCGGTAGAGCCTGATGTGTATATCATATAGACAGGGTCCATGTCTATTATGGAATCCAGCCTGTCTGCCAGCAATTCCTCATCAACAGGTCCCTTAATAAGGTCTTCAAAGGAAAACTCCTTGTAGCCTTGCTTATGGAAGATAGAGCCTTCCTTTAAAGAAAGGGATATCTCCGGGTCTATGTCTGTCATTAGCTTTGAAAGCTGGTCCTTAGGTATCTTATTATCCACAGGCACATAAAAATTTCCACTGTAGAGGACACCCATAAATAAGACCACGGTCAAGGATGACCTGTCTACCTCCACCGGTATTGCCTGATTCTTCCTGCCGGTGTTTCTTATTATAAAACTTGCAATTTCCCTGGCCCGGTCCCTCAAGTCAGCAAAGGTGAACTCATTGACTTCATCAGAAACCGCCAGCTTGTCCGGATAATTTCCGGCAGTCTTTTCCAAAAGCTTCACTACAGTATTTAACATCCCGACCCCCATGACTAATAAAATTTTCTTTAACCCTTGTGAAGGCAATGCCTTCCAAAACTATTATTTAATTATACATTTGCCAATGACCAATGTCAAGTTTTAGAGGGCTTGAATAGGGCTTGAAGGAGAAGAAAAAAAAGACCTAATCAATTTTGATTATAGCCTTTTATTCCCTAATTATATTCTATTTCAATACTAAGCATATTCCCTTTTACATTGGCAGAAACCTTATGACCCATCTTTTCCAAGAGCAGCTTTGCCGTGTAAAGACCCACGCCGGAAGAAGTATTCCTCCTTGACTTCTCACCGGTGTAGAACTTGACAAAGAGCTTGTCCTCTTCCAAGTCTCCCGAGTAGTCATTGGAAAAAACAGTCTTTAGCCTTCCCTCAACCATACCGTGAAAAACCTTAGCCTCTCCATTAGAATACTTATCCATATTAGAAAATAAGTTTGCATAGACCCTCAATAGCTCGTCAGCATTTCCTATGACTTCCCTGTCCTCATTAATATCAATTTTAAGTTCAATCCCCTTCTTCTTAAAGTCATCAAAGTAGCCCATTGCCATATCTTCAATCAGGTAAGAAGGCCTCACCATATCCAAGGGCAGGTCATAGGCCTTGTCCTCCAAAAGAGAAATCTCGTAAAAGGTCTCCACAAGCTTCTCCAAACCCTTTGCCTTTGCCTCAATGACTTCAATATACTCCCTCTTAGGCTCAGACTTACACAGTTCAAGATAGCCCAAGATAGAAGTAAGAGGGGTCCTTAGGTCGTGGGAAATGCTGGTGACTTGGGACTTAATCTTGTCCTTTTCCCCTTCAAGCTCCTCACGCAAAAGTCTCTCCTTTTCAATTAACCTGTTGATTTCTCTTGAAAGGCCGGCAATGCCAAGAACAGGAAAGTTAACCGTAACCAGCCTGTTGGACCTGTCCGAAGATAAGATTTCCTTCACCTGCCCCTTGATATTAAGAATTTCAATAATCAAAAATACCAGTATAAGCAATAATAAAAATAATAAAATCATAACTCCCGCCTCTTATTAAAAAAAATACCAAGACCTGTATAGAATAATAAAATTACAATAATCAAATTTTCTTGGTGTGGAATGGTCCCGTCTATAGGAATAATGTGTGGACTCACAAGGAGTCGGCCAAGCCTCCTTAAAAATTCCGTTCTCCCGTTGGTCATCAAACCATCACCGGTCCCGGCTAAAAAAATAGCTACGATTACGGCAAAAGCAGGCGAATTAAAAACATTTGTCAGGGCAAAGGCGATAACTGCAAAGAGTATAGAAATAATATAGGCATAGCGGACTTCATGAAGGAATTCTTTATAGTACACAAAGTCCTGACCGCTTATCAAGGAACCTATGTAGCCAAGGAATAAGCACAAAAGAATTTCAAAAAAACAAAAAACTGTAAGGAGAAAAAATATAGAGAACAAGTCCTCCATATAGGCTTTAAATCTGGAAGACTTAAATGTTGAATATATCAATCTAATGTCCTTATCCTTGTAGGTAAAAGCAACAAAGACAACAGCCCCTACTAAACCTCCTGCAAGGGAAAAGGAAACCATATCCTCTAAGTAAACAGAAAAATAGTTGGACATTTCATTACTTCCGAAAAATATAATGGGAAATAGGAAAACAGCCATGGGGAATAATATCCCCACAGCATATAAAACCCTTATCCCTAAATTCTTCCTTGCCCGAAAAAATTCCGCCGCAATATGGTTAAACATAGGCTAAGCTCCCTTTCTTTCCACAGTTTCTATATAGAATTCCTCAAGTTTTTGGTGCTTCTTTGTAACCTCTCTTATGCCAAGACCTGCATCAACCAAGGCCTTAACAATGGCCTCCACCTCATCTGCCCTCTCATATATAAATAGCTGACCCTTTTCCTTCGCCTCATACTTCTTTATACCCAAAGCCCCTTCCAAGACAACAGCCGCCTTCTTGTTGTCAGAAGTCTTTATGATTAAGTACTCGCCCGTGTCTTCGTTGAGTTCCTCAATGGAAATTACTTCCTTAATTTTTCCCTCAGCAATAATGGCAATCTTGTTGGCAAGGTTTTCAACCTCAGAAAGAATGTGGCTGGAAATGAGAATTGTAACTTCCCTTTCCTTATTTATTCTTTGTAAAAGCTTTCTTATCTCCACAATTCCCTTAGGGTCAATGCCGGAAGTCGGCTCGTCGAGTATTAAAATTTCAGGATTTGATAATAGGCTAAGGGCAATGGCGAGCCTTTGCTTCATACCCACAGAAAACTTCTTCACAGGCTTCCTGCCCACATCTCCAAGACCAACAACATTTAATAAGTCATCAATCTTGGACTTGTCCGTTATCCCCCTTTGAATCCTAAAGTATTCCAAATTGTCCTTGGCTGACATATCCTTGAAAAGGGTCGGGTTCTCCACAATAGAAGACATCCTCTTTCTTTCTTTTTCCAAATTGTCTGAACCGAATAACTCAATCCTTCCTTCACTTGGTAGGGTTATCCCTGATAATAACTTCAAAAGGGTAGACTTACCTGCCCCGTTGGGTCCAACAATCCCAAATATCTCTCCCTTTTCAATCTCCAAGTTTGCCCCCTGCAAGGCATACTTTTCCTTATATTTTTTACCCAAATTTTCAGTTTTAATTATAGTATCCATAATAACCTCCCTTATTTAGAAGCCTCTTCAACAAGTGTATAATAGGTCCCGTCCACCTCTACAAGCAAAAGATCTTCCCCTTGGTAAATCCCACCATAGGAAACAGTCTTAATCTTTTCGGCCTCTTCCCCGTCCATAAGCATAGTCGCCTCCCCCTTATATTCATCCCCCTGCCTATAAACTCTCCCGTCATCGTCAATAAATTCCCCATAATTATCAGGATTTATGGAAATAGTCCCCTCCTGACCTTTAGTAAATACCTCATTTAAGTCCAGTCCGTCCTGAATATCCTCTTTATATTCTCCAAGCTTATATGTCCTTCCACCTATAATAATCAAGTCCTTGTCTAAATTCAAGGCATTAATCATGGTAAAGACACCCGATTCATTTGGATATGAATTTCTTATGGAAAACTCACCCTTCCTTGACTTGAACAATACAGCTAGGTCCTTGCCTTGTGGGAAGACTTCCGAAGAAGTGTCCTTGCCTACATAGTAGGTCTTGTTGTCTTTTTCAACCAACAATAAATTTTCTTTACTTATTGAAAGGTTAACACCCTCCGGTAATTTCAAAGGACCGGTTATAGTCCATTCACCTTCACAACCTGTGAAAAGAATTGCCAAGATTAATAATGATATAATAAGCTTCTTCATCTATACTTCCACCTGCCTAATAAATCTCTTGCTTGGAATACCTTACAAGTCCGGTGATAACAAAGGCTAATAATGTATAAATAAAGCCATACAAAACTATTGTCCAATTTATATTGTGAGGCTCCATATAGCTTTGAGCCAACTGCCATTGTTGTATCCCCATAAATTGTATTATCTTATCTTGTAAAGCTACATTCTTGCCTGTAAATGCCATCAGAAGTTGTAGGGTAATAGGTATAAAAACCATTGGTGTTGCAATCCCTAAGGAAACATTGTCCAGCAAGAAGGCTAATCCGAAAAAGCTTGCCGAAAGGTTGATTCCCAAAATCAACAGGGCCTTTACCTGTTCAATGAATAATCCGTAATCTCCGGGATATTGAAGCAAGCCGGTAATCTCCCCAAGCTTTGTCCCAACCAAAGCCAAGATGGCCATAATAATTACGCAAGCAATTGTAATAATTTGAAAACTTATAAAGTCCCATAAGTACATCTTCCATCTGGAAATTCCATAAGAAAGTATTTGAACCTTGGTATCCTTAGTCTTAAAGGTGAAAACAAGTGCCAAAGAGTAGAGCATGCCTGCCCCTATCAGGCTCATTACCCCCCAAAAGAACATCGTAGTAGTGTCCGGACTGTTAAATAGGTCCTTTAATCCTCCCATTACGACCACCAGTGCAACCATCAAGGCAGTCAATCCTAAAAATATCCTAAGCCCCTTGTACTTCACCGCTCTAAATAATTCTGATTTGATATAGTCTACCATATCATCACCTCCTTGCCTTGTATTATAGGACAATAAAAAAATAAAAACATTTAGAAAGGCTAAAGTAAAAATAAAGAAAATATAAAGAAATGAAAAACCGAGGATGGACCTTAACCCCCTCGGTTTTTTATTGTTTGAATTTTTGCTTAACTTTATTTCCTATATATATTATACCCCAGAAATAATAAATAATCAAGAATAAATGATTTATGTAAAAACCAAGGTGTACAATAATACACTCGGTTTTTTGTTGACCAGATAATTGTTCTCAATTTCTTATCTATTATAATACCCTCATTCTATAACTTAATCAAGTAAAATTATTCTTTGTATTAAGGTTAAAATCAACCCTGCAACCTCTTTAACTCACCTGCAATAAACCTCCCTGCCTTAGACGACAATTCATTGGCACTGGTTATCTTTGCAAAATTATCTGCAAATAAAAATCTGGCATTCTCACTGTCGGCAAGTCCTCCCTGTAAGATGGCAAAGGGCTTAACACCCTTCTTCCTCAAAGAATTCAAAGACTTCCTGGTCTCCTCCAAGGCAGGCCTTCCTTCGTAGGACCTTGACCTGAATTTAGAAATATAAAGGGGTAATAGGTCGTTGGGACTTGCATCGGTTAAAATTATTAGAAGGCTTTGACCCATCTTCCCCTCATAAATTTCCCCCAGAGCCTTGTAGGCAAAGCCGTCCCTGTTAAAGCCCATCGCCCTATACCTGAAAATATTTTCAAAAGATGCCTCTTCCTCATAGGCTTTTAGCTCAGTCAATACAGTGTAGGCACCAAAGGTCACAAAGGAGGTGACCCTTGAACTAATACCACAATTGTCCAGGGCCTTGGCAAGGATAAAGGCTTGACTTGCAATGTCCTGGCAGTCCTTCATCCTAGAGGCTGAGGCGTCTAAAAATATATCCACATTTACATTTATAGTAGTTGACGGAAAGGTCCTTTCAAAAATGCTTGGCTTTGCCTGAAAGGCAGACTTGTAGGCAAGTTCCGGTAATAGCCTTCCGGTCTTTGACCTGACGACCTCGCCGGAATATGCATTCTTTGCCACAGCCTTCAACATCTGAGATAGGCTTGCAATTTGCCTATTATATGAAACTTTATTTTTATTATAATAGGCAAGATTTCTTTCAATAGCAGTCTTTTGCAAGTCCTCACCCTTAGAAAGGGACTTCTTTCTCCCAAGGGAATTCAAGCCTCTTGTAAACCAAATCTTAGACTTCCTGTCGGCTTCGATTGAAATGTTCTTTTCTATAGAATAGATTTTTCTATCGCTTATGGCAGAATCGCCAAAAAGTTCAATAATCTGCCTCTCATCCTTAGTCCTCATATAGAGGGACAGTCTTTGAAAAGGACTTAAGGGCTTGCTTTCTTGATTGTTGACAGCCTTTAAAAAGTTAGTAGGCTTGACTGAATATTCCAAAGAGACTTGAGAGAAGGCAAAGAGGTTATTCCTTTGACCCCTATTGGACGACCCCCTAAACTTACCTATGTCAACCCTTAAGTAGTCTTTGAAGATTTTTTCAAGACGGCCCCTCACATCCTCAATTCCGGCCCCCTCATCCATGTTCAAAAGACTTAATAGTTTTCTATCCTTCTCCCTCATCCTTGAAGGCAATTTCTCCAGAATATCCTTCAAGGAAAGTTCATGTATGGAATAGGCCTTGTTCTGTCTTATGGCAAAGGCCCTCCTCTTTAGGTCATACTCATCCTTAAAAAAGTTCTCTGCATAAGCCAGCCTTAAGTCTGATAGAACAGGTCTTTTTCCATATTCTTTTTTAAAAACCAGCCTTTCAATCAAAGTCCAAGCAATAATATCCATGGAGGACTCAAGGGCAGAATTTTTGAAGGGGTCGAACAGGGAATTTAAACCATCTTCCCCAAAGTATTTATAGGCAAGGCCAATGACCAAGTTCATATAAAAGTCCACATTTCCATCAAAATCAAGGGCTGAAAAAGATGGCATAAAGTCATAGTTTTCAGCCCCTGTGAAGATTAAATTCTTAACTCTCTTCTCCCTAATATCAAACATAGTTTCCCTCAAAAATATCCTTCCTCGTCAATCCCTTGGGAAGTCTGGCATTTATAGCATCTTGAATTAGCTGTCTTTCATAAGGGTCGAAAGATTTATTTGTAAGTCCCATGTCCAAAGACTCTTTCACAGATAAGCCCGAGTTTACAAGGTCAAGTGCATCCACAATCCCCCTTATATCAACTCCGGAGCTGGATATCTCACCTGCTTCAGATTTTTTGATAAGGTCAGAATAAAGCTCAGCAAATTGGTCAGCGTAGGTCCCCTTCATAAGAGGAAATTCCTTTTTTAGAAAGCGGACCAAGTCCTTCGCCTCCATCCTTGGCATCTCTATTACAACAAATCTGGAAAGAAGGGCCTCGTTAAGTTCTCTAGTTCCTGCATAGCCATAGTTCATGGTAGCTATAAAACGACTTGCAGGAGACAGTTTAATTATCTCGCTTCCCGGAATGTCTATAATCCTCCTGTAGTCCAATATACTGTGCAAGACTGCTGCCGCCTCGTTCTTTGCCATGTTTATTTCGTCAAGGACTCCAAAGCCGCCGGAAGTTGCCACTTGGTAAATTGGTCCCTCCTCAAAGACCACCGACCCGTTTTTCAAAGTGTCAGTACCTATTAATCCGCTTTGGTCGATGTTGACATGGAAGGACACATTCCATAAGGGCCTTCCAAAGGCTTTGGCAAGGTTTTCAGCAAGGACATTCTTCCCGGTAGACTTTTCTCCGGTGAGAAGAAGGTTTTTCCCACAAAGCAGGGCATGGACTGCCATGTTCCAAACCATCTCGCCAAAAAATTCAAATCTGGGCTCAGGTATCCTTGACTTAAGCTCTTCCGAAATAGGATATTTAGATTTAAAGTCATCTATTTTTATTTGTAAGTCTTCCATATAACCTCTCCTCATTATACTTCATTATTGTTAAGTATAATTATACACCCTTTGCCCTAGAGATTCAAATAAATGTGAGGATATCTTTATAACTATAAATTAACAGGCGAGGTTAATTATTACTGTATCTTATTTGTCATTGTGGGGAGGAAATAGCCAATGTGGTAATCCGGAGCCAGCGAAGCTTTTCCACAACCATAGAATTAGCGACCAACTTCCTTTCTCAAGAAGATTTGACAATGCCATCTAAAGACAATATAATTCAAAAAACAAAAACCCTAAAGCCCATCCCCTTAAATTCATCTTCCAGTTCTGAAAAATCATAATCCTCTTGAAAAAATCCAACTACTGAAGACCCGGACCCAGACATAAAGGCTGCCCTTGCCCCCATGTGATAAAGCCTTTCCTTAATAATCCCAACCTTGGGCTCAACTTGAAAAACATAGGACTCCATAATATTAATCCTCTCTTTAGTCCGGAAGCTCCCTTCCCCTAAAGATTTTATAATCCCATCAATGTCAACCCTGCCATACTCCTCCCGAACAATCCCTGCATAAACATCCTTTGTGGAGATTTCAATATTGGGAAAGACAAGGATAATCGAGTCCTTTAAATTATACTCGATAGGGGTTAAGCTCTCACCAATCCCTTCAGCCAGCATACACCCCCCCTGTAGGCAGAAGGGGACATCAGCCCCGACGGTCTTTCCTATGGCCTGTAGGACTTCCAAGCTTAGGTCCAAAGAATAAAGCTCATTCAAAGCCTTCATAGTTGCAGCCGCATCCGCCGACCCGCCGGCAAGACCCGCCCCGACAGGAATATTCTTCTTAAGCTTTACAGTAAAGCCAAGCTTCCTGCCTGTGAATCCCTCCAAAGCCCCCTTTGCCTTAAAGATAAGGTTGTCCTCACCCAATGGAATGTCCCTTGCCCTAGTAATTATTGAAGAGGAATCGGCTGTTTCAAAGTCCAATTCATCGTACAAGTCTATTTCCTTCATTATAGTCTTAATATTATGGTAATTATCTTCCCTCTTACTCAAAATATCCAAACCGATATTAATCTTTGCCTTAGCCTTAATCAGCATAAATTCCCTTCTTCCTTCCAAACTTTGAAAAACTCGAGCATCACATTAACAGGGGCGGATATCAGCCAAGCTTAGGGTTGACAACAAACCATCCATAGCTA
>JAAYNG010000018.1 GCA_012520935.1 Tissierellia bacterium
ATAGCTGAACTTTATGGAATGGCAGACTCCCTTTTTGTAGGGAACTTTGTATCCGATAAGGCACTAGCATCATTAAGTATAGTTTATCCAATACAAAAAATACTAATAGCTATGGGTGTTATGTTCGGGGTAGGATTTGCAACTCAAGTGTCTAAAGCTAATGGTAGTGGAGATGAAGAGTCTATTAAAAAAAGTCTGGTAAGCGGTCTTTACTCTTCATTACTTATAATGTTGTTAACTGTAGTCTTTTTATTCTTATTTAAAGAAAAAATACTATATTCCGTTGGAGCAACAAGAGAATTAATCGTGGAAGCAAAGGCATATTTTAATTTCATAATAATAGGGGCAATATTTATAAATACCGGAGCCTTTATATCGCATGTACTACTATCGTTTGGAAATAGTAGAGTATCATTGTTCGCCAACCTTATAGGTTGTGTAATAAATGTTATCTTAGACTATATTTTAATCGTAAAATTAAATTACGGAGTAACAGGAGCAGGTTTTGCAACCATGGTATCTCAAGTTGTTGCCTTTATATATGCTTTCAGCTTATTTAGGAAATTTACTAAAGAGAATAAAATTAGTTTAAAGGCAAGAATTAATATAAGGCTTGTTGCAGCTGCAATTGCAATTGGGGTATCTGCCTTTGCAGTAGAATCAGTAGACGGTGTTGTAACCGCAGTGTTAAATGTTTTAGCGTCAGCTGCAGGGGGAGAAAAGGCTATTTCCATACTTGGTATCAGCCTAAGAATATATATGTTCCTGTTCCTTGCTAACTTTGCAGTGGCAGCAGCTATGCAACCCATGGCTTCTTACAGTTATGGTGCAGGCAACCACGAAAGGCTCAGAGATGTTGTAAGAAAATCTATCTTTCTTTCAACACTTGTTCAAGTTATAAGTCTAATAATATGTATGATTTATGCAAGGGAATTAGTTTCTTTATTTACAAGTAACCAAGCTCTAATTTTAGAAACTGAAAAGGCATTTAAGTATATGATAATAGCAGTACCTGCTTCATCCGTATACTATATATCAATATTTTACTTCCAAGCTCTGGGAAGGGTTAAAACATCTTTATTCTTATCAGTATTTAGACATATTTTTATAATGCTACCATTGAGTTTGATACTGGTAAAGGTGTTTAATATGGGTCTGTTGGGAGTATGGATATCTTATCCAATATCAGATATAGTTGCTGGACTATTCTCTATCTACCTGTTGAAAGGCGAAAGGGAAGACTTGGAAGAAATGGAAGAAGAACTGGCAGAAAAAGCTTACGCAGCCTAGTAATATGGACGGCTATTAATAGCCTGTTCCTTTAAATAACTATAATCATAATTTTCAAATATTTTAACAGTGGAATTGAACTTCCACTGTTTTTTTATTAAGTCCAATCTCCCCTATGCTTGCAGTCAAATATTTTTTGTGTTAATATATACTGGGTGATAGGATGAAGTTAAGCAACGAACAACAAAAGGCCGTAACACACCATACCGGACCATGCCTTGTTTTAGCTGTTCCGGGTGCCGGAAAGACAACAGTATTATTGAATAGAACAGTAAATCTTGTAAAGGAGTATGGAGTGAATCCACAGAAGATACTTTCTATTACCTTTTCCAAGGCTCAGGCTATGGATATGGAAAGGCGTTTTAGAAATAAAAAATCAATACCAGCTAAATTTTCAACAATCCACGCCCTATGCTTCCAAGTCCTTAGGGAGTATGGCATTAAGCATAGAAAAAATTATTGTTTGATTGAAGATGCATCTTTAAAAGAAAATAAGTATAGGATACTCTCAAACTTATATCGAGAATTTAATAATGATTATGTGAGTGAAGAAAAGCTGGATGACCTCCTACTGGAGATTGGATATATAAAAAACTCCATGCTTGACCCTAATTCTCACGAAACACAGATAGATAACTTTAAGGAAATTTTTAAAGGCTATGAGGTCTATAAAAGAAAAAGAAACCTAATAGACTTTGACGATATGCTTACACTTACAGAAGAAATTTTTAGAACGGATGAAGAAATACTAGGAAAGTATAGGAATAAATACGAATTTATCCAACTAGATGAAGGGCAAGACACTTCAAAGGTTCAAGTTGAAATAATAAAAAAATTGGCCTACCCAAAAAACAATCTTTTTGTTGTGGCTGATGATGACCAGTCTATTTATGGTTTCAGAGGGGCATACCCTGAATGGTTGTTGAACTATAAGGAAGCCTTCCCCGATGCTAAGGTCTTTTTTATTGAAAAAAACTATAGGTCTGCTCAAAATATAGTTGAAGTTTTAAATACCTTTATTGAAAAAAACGAGAACAGGTATAAAAAGACATTAATAACTGACATACCTGCAACCGTTCCAATAAATGTTGTAAAGGTTAAGACACCCGATAAGCAATACCAATATATCTTGGAAGACTTGAAAAAGAACCCCTACAAAGAAAGTGCAATATTGTATAGAAACAACTTATCCAGTATCGGTCTTGTGGACTATTTTAGTTATCATGATGTGAAGTTTTTTCTTAGGGACACAAGGTTAAAATTTTTTAACCATAGGATTTTAAGAGATATTTTTGCCTTTTTAAGATTTTCAAGGAATCCTAAAGATATTAACTCTTTTGATGAAATATTTTACAAAATGAAGGGGTATATATCTAGAAAACAAGTAGAATATGCTAAAACAAATCAAACTTCTGCCGATGTATTAGATAGGATACTATCCATGCCATACTTGAAAGACTTCTACATTGATATTTTTAACGAATTAAAATTTGACTTCAGAAGACTCCAAAAGCTAAAGCCAATTGATGCGATTGAGTTTATTGAGTATGAACTGGGGTATAACAACTTCATAAGGGAAAATATTGTAAAGTATGGGTCGACAAAAAATTCCCTGAACTCAATCCTTTACTACCTAAAGGAAATTGCAAAAAAGACAAGTAGTTTGGATGAATTTGCTTTAAGACTAAAAGAGCTAAATGAGTTAGTTCTACAGAGGGAATTTTCTCCGCTTATGCTTTCTACTATCCACTCTGCAAAGGGAATGGAATTTGACAATGTTTACATCATAGACCTAAATGAAGGTACTTTCCCTACCATGAGGGATGATGACAATCAGTTAAAAACATTGGAGGAAGAAAGAAGGCTTTTTTATGTAGGGCTAAGTAGGGCGAAAACAAAACTCACCCTCCTCTATCCGACCTGCATGGGTGAAGATGGCCTAAAGGCTTCAAGATTTATTGGAGAGATTGTAAAATAGTATAGTCCAAAAACAGATAGGTGATTATTATGGATATCAAAAAAATAGACAGTGCCAGTCCAGCCTTTCAAATTGCACAAACTGAAGTAGTCGATAAAAAGACCTTAAAAGATACCTTTAAGGTTAAGATGAGAGATCTAAAACAAGAAGAAATAAGGACTGAGCTTACCGGTGTCTATGATAAAATTGAAGAATTATCAAAAAGACTCTCTGACAAGATGAGGCTTGAAGACCTTGTAGAGTATAAACACCAAGTTAAAAAGTTCATAAATATTGCTGTGAAAAATTCCCATGTTTTTTTTAAGGAAAGTTCACTTGACAGGCGTGGAAGGCATAGGGTATATTCTATTGTTAAAAAGGTTGACTTGGAACTTGATGAAATCACTAGAGACTTTATTGATGTTGAACAAAATAGGATTTCTATACTGGAAAGAATAGAGGAAATAAGAGGTATTATATTAGATATATTAACATAGGAGGTTATTATGGCTAAGGTTATAGTTGTAGTATCAGATGGTTTTGAAACTATTGAAGCATTGACACAGGTAGACTTTTTTAGGAGGGCAAAATTAGATACTTACTTGGTATCTGCAGATGACAAGGATTACATTAATAGTGACCAAGATGTACTTGTAAAGGCTGATTTAAAGCTTTTAGATGTAATTGACGACAAGGATATCGAACTTATCTTTATTCCTGGTGGACGACCAAATGCAGAAAGCCTAAGAGACAATAAAAGTGTCACCGACTTGGTATCAAGACTTTATAACGATGGAAAGCTTGTTGCTTCCATTTGTGCAGGGCCTATGGTACTGGAGAAGGCAGGAATACTCGAAGGAAAAAAAGCGACAATTTACCCCGGCATGGAAGACCATATTTCATCAGCAAATCCTTCAGAAAGGATTGTAGTGAGGGATGGAAATTTAATTACTGGTCAGGGACCGGCAATTTCCCCTATTATTGCTTATGAATGTATAGAATACTTAAAGGGGCCAGATGTGAGAAAGCAAATAGAAGAAGATACTTTGTTTAATAAATTACCACTAAATTAATTAAAAAAATAAAACCAAGATAAGACTTGAAATAGTCAAGTTTATCTTGGTTTTTATATACTGTTTAGAATTATGCATCTTTATAATTCTTGTTTTGGGTTAGCCATATTACTTACCTAATTCTTCTTTATCGTGATACTGTAACTCATAAAGACATCTTGAATCTCATCTCCATGTATTAAGGCAATAGAAGGATACTTTTTATATAAATTTTTCATATCTTCTTCTGTTTGGTTTTTATATATTGTAATATTATAATCTGGTTTTTCATATACGAAAAATGAATAGGTCTTTTCCCCTTCCTTCTTGTCCCCACCATATAGGGTATAGTCCTTCTTTAAAACTTTTTCTATTAATGCCTTACGCTCCTCTTCTGCTTTCTTGTATAAAGGATGGTCTTTATCCCTTAACTCTCCGTCTAGCACCTTTTTATCTGTCGGGAAGGTGAGTCTTTCTATAATAAATTCAGATAAGTCTTCATTTTGTTCAAGGAGTTCCCTAGTTTTTTCTTCTTCGGTCTTTTCCTTTACTTCTTCCTTGTCCTTAATAATAACTGTTCTAGTTTCCCCATCCCAATCTACCTTTGAACCAAAGATTTCTGCTATTGCCCTTAAAGGTACAAATGTCCTTCCTTCTTTGATTAAAGGTGCAATGGCTAATGCCCCTTCCTTATCCCCGGTATATTCTGCTTTCCCAATAAACATATTAATTGTTAGGTTAGGTTCTGATTTCTCATCTATAATTGTAATCTTTTTTTCTGTGCCTTCCCATTCTACTTCTTTTCCTAATGCTTCCACTACAAATCTTAATGGAACCATTGTAGTCCCCTCTGTAATAAATGGCTCTACCTCAGGTGTCTTTACTTCACCGTTAATTTGAATTGTAATAGGGTTTTCCCCTTCTGCAAATACAAATGTTCCCATAAATACAAGTAATAATGCAACTGCTAAAATACTAAGAAATTTTTTTCAAAATATTTTCCTCCTTTTTTGTAGGCTAACCACTTTTCACTTATTCTATCAAATATCTTTATATAATGCAATGTTAAATTTTATTAATTTAAGCTTAACTTGAATTTAATGTTATAATATGTTGGGCAAAAGTATTGATTCATCTAGTTAACTTATAATTTTTTATTCAAAGTTTTGAATTAATTTAATTTTGAATTGAATATATGGTATAATCAATAAAAAGGAGATGATTTTATGAAGACAAATATTTATATATTGGCAGGCGGAAAGTCTGTTGAACACGATGTGTCTTTGATAAGTGCAACTGCCATTTGTAATGCACTTGACAGGGACAAGTATAGGGTTTTCAGGACCTATATTACCAATGATGGTGTGTGGGTTGACTTGGGAGAAACAAACGAAAAGGTTGAAGACCCTAGCTCTTGGAAGAGGGAATCTTCAGAAGAGATTGGGAAGTCAATCGGGAACTTCTTTGCAAATTATAGGTACGGCGAGAAGGGTATTGTAGTCCTGCCGCTACATGGAACCTTTGGAGAGGATGGAAAAATTCAAGGCCTATTTGAAACTGCCAACATCCCATACACAGGAGATGGTGTTTTGCCTTCTGCTGTTGCCATGGATAAGACTGTTATGAAGGACATTTTTAAGGTCTATGACATACCTCAGGCTAAATACTTACACTTCAACTCCTTCGACTACTCTAAGGGGGCTGATGATATCATCAATAGGATAGAAAAGGAAATTCCTTACCCTGTATTTGTTAAGCCATCCAATGGCGGGTCAAGCGTTGGTGCCAGTCCTGCCAATAACAGGGATGAACTCCTTAAGTCCATTGAACTTGCCTTAAATTTCGACTCTACTGCTGTGGTTGAAGAATTAATAGTTGGAAGGGAAATACAATTTTCTGTTATGGGACACCATGACCCTAAATGTTCAATACCAGGTGAGTTTATTATGGAAAGACCTTTCTTTGACTATGAGGCGAAATATTTGGAGAAGAAAATTATACCAGTAATGCCGGCAAGAATGTCTGAAGAAACCATGAAAAAAATGCAAGAAACTGCAATAAAGGCTTACAAGGCTTTAAGGTGCAACAGCCTTGCAAGGGTTGACTTCTTTATTATGGATGACGAGTCCTTTAAGGTGTGTGAGATTAATACCATGCCGGGCTTTACACAAATGAGCTTTACTCCTAAGCTATGGGAGCCAACTGACGGAACGACTTATGAAGGAGTAGTTGAGAAAATGATTAAGCTTGGCTTTGAAAATTTCGAAGAGAAATCAGCAAT
>JAAYNG010000111.1 GCA_012520935.1 Tissierellia bacterium
CTTTAGTAGTTCAAAAAGATGAAATAGATTCAATTTTATTATTAAACTTTAAACAAAGTCTACAAAAACTAAAGTTTAGAGGAGCAAAGAAGGTTTTATCAGAAGCTTATGAGTATATTTTAAAGAATGATTTGTAGTTAAAGGATTGTGTGATTAAACAAATAGAAGTTTGCAATTTGCATACTTTTTTAATTGCATTTGATAAATGACTTATTAAAAAATTTTGATTTATCGACTTTTTGAACGAATTTTTTAAAACTCTTTTGATTACTGATAGGTGGAAGTATAATGGTTAAATCTTCCACATGATTAGCTTTCAAATAAGCTTGGGTTGATTTATGGCTTTTTTCTTGTAATTTATGTTGTATTTTATCAGAATCAAAAAATTCACAAAAATATGTTTCATCAATTATTTTTTTATTTAATCTTAATAGATAAATATTTTGACCATAGAATTTTCTGTTATCACCAACAATAGCTATTTGACCTAAGGTTCCAATCATACTTATCAGAATATCACCTTTCATAATAGGTCTATTATATGAAATCCTATAATAATCCTTTTTTGAAATCAGCTTAACATCATCAAAGTTTATTTTTCGGTTTTTTATATTTTTTGATGTAATATAAGGAATTTCTCCATCAATGAGGTATTTAGGTGTTGCTGGCATTAACCAAAAAGAAGTTTCTAATATAGAATTAATGGGAACTTCATTGTATCCTTTTTCTTCAAAAAGTTCGATAAATTGCGATTTGATCAAATTATCAAGTTCTTCTATTTCTTTTTTTCTTTTTTTTATAATAGAGATTATCAAATCTAATTTTCTAGTAATTCTACTTTGATAATCAATATAAGGAACTTTAATTTCTATTTTTTTTAGATTCTCATTTGAAATTGCTTTTTGTGTTGCTCCAGAACAGTATTTATCTTTTTGTTTTAAAAATGCATCACTCGTTAATAGATAATATAGACATTTTTGTGTAATTAACTCTGTTTTTGGACTAACCGCACAAAAACCTGTTGAATAAATATGATTCGATCTATTTTTATCTATAAATAGAGTCTTTTTAGTTCCTTGCATTTTAGCAAATATAACATCA
Organism: Tissierellia bacterium; assembly: GCA_012520935.1. Taxonomy (GTDB): domain Bacteria; phylum Bacillota; class Clostridia; order Tissierellales; family Peptoniphilaceae; genus JAAYNG01. Next base: position 1,102 of record JAAYNG010000111.1, read on the forward strand.
CCGTTTTTTACAATTAAATTAGCTCTTGATGGTCTCTCTTCATAATTAACGATTTCAATACTTGAATTATTAAGTTTATCAACATCTAAAGATCCAGTACTAACATATAGTTTATCACCTTCAAAGGGTTTACACGATTCTCCTGCCAATTCAACAACATCTGTAAAAATATATTTTTTCATAATATACTACCACAAATCCGAATTTATATAATACAATCATTGTTATAATTAAATATTAAAAACTAGAATATAATTAGTATTTATAAAAACAGAAATTCATTTTTTTAGTTTGAGTCCAAAAAAATGCCCAGTGTATGTTATTGAATCATTGTATAATACTATTATAGAAATACAATAAATGAAAGGATGTATATATATGTTAGGTGCAATAATTGGTGATGTTGTTGGTTCTCGTTTTGAGTGGAACAATATTAAAACAAAAGAGTTTGATTTATTTACCGATGATTGTTTTGTTACTGATGATTCAGTAATGACTTTAGCTATTGCTAAAGCGATAATGGAAAGTGATTCAAATTTTGAAAATCTTAGTGCAAAGGCTATTGAGTACATGCAAAAGTTAGGAAGAAAATATCCTTATTGTGGTTATGGTGGTAATTTTGCTGGTTGGTTACTTTCTTCTAATCCTAAACCATATAATAGTTGGGGGAATGGAGCAGCGATGAGAGTAAGTTCTGTTGCTTATGCTGGAAACACTATAGAAGAGGTTATTGAGTTATCAAAAAAAGTGACTGAAGTCACTCATAATCATCCAGAGGGAATAAAAGGTGCCGAAGCAACTGCTGTAACTATTTATATGGCACGTACTGGAAAGAGTATTCAGGAAATTAAAGATTATATTAATGAACATTATTATAAAATTGATTTTAAATTAGATGATATTCGTGATGATTATACATTTGATGTATCTTGCCAGGGAACCGTTCCTCAAGCTTTAGCTGCTTTTTTTGAATCTGTTGATTTTGAAGATGCTGTTAGAAATGCTATATCTTTAGGTGGTGATAGTGATACTCTTGC
>JAAYNG010000112.1 GCA_012520935.1 Tissierellia bacterium
AGCTGATACATAATCAATTTCGCCTGCACCCTTAATCGCTTTTCCTTTATCATCTTCTTCGTTTGGATGTCCTTTAGCCAGACCTCCAATATATTTAAAAGGTCCAAAGGTATCATAACCTCTGCAGACAAATTTCCCGAGATACTTTATTCCTCTTGATTTAAATATTTCTTCAAGAGACTTGGCATAATTAAAAAAAGGTAGACCGCAAGTATAGATGATAAAAACTCCTGTATCATTTCTTATATCTATATTCTTGGCTATTTCTAATATTTTATTAGACATTTGAAAGGCATAAATCCCTGAGGCAAATCCAAGTAAATCGTAAACTTCAAAGTTAATATCCTTTAAGTCTTTAACATTAAATAAGTCCACATTTTCAATTGAATCAACTAATTTTTTTGTATTCAGATGATGGTAGGAACAATAAATTATTGCTTTCTTTTTCAAGAAATCAAGACCTTTCTTAATATTTTTTTACTTTTTTAATAATTGAATAGTTTATTATATGTACATAAAAAGGCGAGAGTTTTCTCGCCTTTTAACTTTAACTATTAGTTAGCTGACATTCTCTTGTATTCTGCCAACCTTTCTTGTGCATCTTTTTCTGCTTCTTTGAAAAGATTATCTGCAACATCTGGGAAGGTCTTCTTCAATGAAGTGTACCTTACTTCTGAATTGATGAAGTCTTGGAACGGTTTTGTTGGGTCTTTTGAAACTAGAGTGAAAGGATTCTTGCCTTCATCCTTCAACCTTGGGTCGAAGTTGAATAGGTGCCAGTATCCTGATTCAACTGCAAATTTCTCTTGTTCTACTGACTTGCCCATTCCATTTCTCAAACCGTGATTGATACATGGAGCGTATGCTATTACAATTGATGGTCCGTTATATGACTCTGCTTCCTTGATTGATTTTATAGCATGGTTCATATTTGCACCAAGTGCAATTTGAGCCACATAGATATATCCATAAGAAGTCATCATTAAGCCTAGATTCTTCTTAGTTACCCTCTTTCCTGATGCTGCAAATTTTGCTACTGCAGCAGTTGGAGTTGACTTAGAAGATTGACCACCGGTATTGGAATAAACTTCTGTGTCAAGAACTAGGATATTAACATCTTCTCCTGAAGCTAGAACATGGTCCAGTCCACCAAAGCCAATGTCATATGCCCAGCCGTCTCCACCGATAATCCATTGTGACCTCTTTATAATAAAGTCTTTTAGGTCTTTGATTGCTGCAAATACTTCTCCAGCCCTGCCATCAAACTTCTTGTCAAATAGAGGTAATAGTCTATTGTAAACTGACTTAGTAACTTCTGGGTCTAGTCTGTTTTCTAACCATTCTTTGAAGATTCCTGTTAATTCAGCATCTGCATTTAAGCCCACAAATTCATTCATAAGCATTTCAAGCTTTAATGTCATTTGCTTAACGCCTGTTAACATACCATATCCATACTCAGCATTGTCTTCGAATAGTGAGTTGGCCCATGATGGTCCTCTGCCTTCTTGGTTTGCACAGTATGGCATTGATGGAGCTGAAGCACCCCAGATTGATGAACAACCTGTAGCGTTGGCAATCATCATTCTATCGCCAAATAGTTGAGTTATTAACTTAACATAAGCAGTTTCTCCACAACCTGCACAAGCTCCTGAGAACTCCAGATATGGTTGCTTGAATTGTGAACCCTTAACAGAACTATCATCCATCAAATCTTCTTTAGCCTTAACAGTCATAGCATATTTCCAGTTGTCATTTTCAACTTCTGACAATTCTTCAAATGGGGTCATAACCAGTGCTTTTTCCTTTGCAGGACATATATCAGCACAGTTCCCGCAACCTGTACAGTCGTAAGAACTTACTTGAATCTTGAATTCTAATCCTTCTAAGCCCTTGCCGATAGCCTTCTTAGTTTTAAATGTAGAAGGTTTATTCTTAACTTCCTCTTCATTTAATAAGAATGGTCTAATTGCAGCATGCGGACAAACCAGTGAACATTGGTTACATTGGATACACTTGTCTGCATCCCACTTAGGAATATTAACTGCAATTCCCCTCTTCTCGTATCTTGAAGTTCCTGCTGGGAAGTGTCCATCTTCTCTGCCAGCAAAAGCTGATACAGGAAGGTTATCTCCCTCTTGAGCTGTCATTGGGAATACTACATTTTCTATAAATTCTGGTACATCTAATTTCTTCTCTTCTTTATCTACCGCATTCTTCCAAGAATCTGGTACACTTACTTTGTGAAGAGCATTGATTCCTTGTTCCACAGCTTCATTATTCATTCTAACTGTCTCTTCACCGTATCTACCATATTCTTTTTCAATTGAATCCTTTAGAGCCTTGATAGCTTCATCTATAGGAATAATGTTAGCAAGTTTAAAGAAAGCTGCTTGGTTAATCATGTTAGTCCTTCCACCCAAGCCAATCTTTTCAGCTATATGGATAGAATCTATTGTATAGAATTGAATATCATTTTCAGCAATGTATCTCTTCATACTTGCAGGAAGTTGTTCATCCAATTCTTTTTCATCCCAGTTTGTACTTAGTAGGAAAGTTCCACCCTTCTTTAAGCCTTTTAATAGATCGTATTCATGTACATAAGATTGTTTTGAACAAGAAACAAAGTCAGCTTGTGTAACTAGGTATGTTGACTTAATTGGGTTGTTCCCGAATCTTAAGTGAGATACTGTGATACCGCCTGACTTTTTAGAGTCATATGAGAAGTATCCTTGAGCATACATGTCAGTGTCGTCACCGATAATCTTGATAGCTTGTTTGTTTGCTCCTACTGTTCCGTCAGAACCAAAGCCCCAGAACTTACATTTGATTGTATCTTCCGGCTCTGTGATGATTATTTCATCGACTGGTAGTGAGTAGTTAGTTACATCGTCATTAATACCAACTGTAGACCTGTATCTTGGTTTATCGCTCATTAAATTCTTAAATACTGCATTTAATTGAGAAGGAGTAACATCCTTTGAACCTAAACCATATCTTACACCAATAATTTCAGGTCTGTGTTCTCTATCATAGAAAGAGTGAGTTACATCTAGGTGTAGTGGTTCTGCTGTTGCACCCTTTTCTTTTGTTCTATCCATTACGCAGATTCTCTTAACACTTGTTGGAAGAACATCAAAGAAGTATTCTTTAGCAAATGGTCTGTATAGGTGAACCTTAACAACACCAGTCTTATGTCCTTTCTTATTTAAGTAGTCTACAGTTTCTTCTAAGGCTTCAGTTACTGAACCCATTGCAACTACAACATATTCTGCTTCCGGATCACCATAGTAAACGAAAGGCTTATAATTTCTTCCAGTAATCTTGTTGATTTCATTCATATATTCAACAACTATTCCTGGAATTTCTTCATAGAATTTGTTAGCTGATTCTACTGTTTGGAAATAGATATCAGGATTTTGTGCTGTACCCTTTGTATAAGGTTTAGCAGGGTTTAAAGCATGGTCTCTAAATTTTTGTAGAGCTTCTTTGTCAACTAATTTTGCCAAGTCATCATACTGCATTACTTCTACTTTTTGAATTTCATGACTTGTTCTGAAACCGTCAAAGAAGTTCAAGAAAGGTACTCTGCCTTTAATTGCTGCAAGATGTGCAACTGCTGAAAGGTCCATAACTTCTTGTACAGAACCTGATGCTAACATAGCAAAACCTGTTTGCCTAGCTGCACATACGTCTTGATGGTCTCCAAATATACTTAATGAGTTACCTGCAAGAGCTCTTGCACTTACATGGAATACTCCTGGTAGTAATTCACCTGCAATTTTATACATATTTGGAATCATCAATAATAAACCTTGTGATGCTGTAAATGTACTTGTTAAAGCTCCTGCCGAAAGAGAGCCATGCACTGCACCCGCAGCACCAGCTTCTGATTGCATTTCTTTAACCTTTACAGTTTGTCCAAAAATATTTTCTCTGCCATTAGCCGCCCATTCATCAATTAGTTCTGCCATTGTTGAAGATGGCGTAATTGGATAAATACATGCAACATCTGTGAATGCATATGCCACATGAGCAGCAGCGGTGTTTCCGTCCATTGTCTTCATTACTTTTGACATTTAATGACCTCCTCACATTTTCTTTATTTTTTTATTTACATCTAACTTAAATTATAACCAATAATTATAACATTGTCAAACTACTTGTTGTTTTCTCATTCATAAAATTAGCAATATTAGTATTATTAATCATCCATAAAAATACCAAAATAATTATTAAGTCGAATTGAGTCCTATAATAACATGGTAAAACAAGCCATTAAGCCATAGTTTGCCTTATCTCTTCTATAAGAATGAAATCTTTCATCTGCATAAGTTGATAGGTCTATTGAAAAAATATTTTCTTCTAGGACTCCTTCTGCCAATAATAACCTCTTGTTAATTTCTTTGGTATCTATCGTCCAATGGGTCTTATCTTTTTCAACAATAGTATCCCTGTATTCCGGAAATTCCTTGTAAAAAATTTCATAGACATCTTCTGTTACTTCAAAGTCTTCTGCTCCTATGGCAGGCCCTTGGACTACAAGCAAGTCCTCGACCTTTGTATTAAATTCTTTCTCCATTCGGCTTATAGCATTAAGGACAATTCTTTTACTCGTCCCTCGCCAACCTGAATGAACATTAGCTTGAACTTTTCTAACTTCATCATAAATAATAACAGGAATACAATCTGCATACTTGGAAAATAACATTATGTCCTTCTTTGAGGTAATTAGTCCATCCACTTCATCAAATCTTTTTTGACTTCCAAAGTCTTTAAAATTTCTTTCATTATCTATATTTATTAGCTTATCAGAATGGACTTGCTTCATGGAAAAAATGTCTACTGGACTTATCCCTAGATCGTCAACAAAGCGTTTAACTTCTTCCAGCTGCTTGGGCATTTGGTCTTCATCAGCCCTAAAGTCATAAGCCTTTAAAGAAAAGGCATTAAATAAACCTCTCTTGGTCAATTCTTCAAATGTTATATAGTTTTCCTTAAAAGTGTATTCCATTTCTATCTCCTAAAGTGCTCATATATACTCTTTGCAGCCCTTTTATCCATGCCTTTTACTCCTAGTAACTCTTCCATGCTAGATTTTTTGATAGCATCAATGCTACCAAGTTCTGAAAGCAAGGCTTTTTTCCTCTTATCTCCAATGAATGGAATATCATCCAACTCTGACTTGAATAAGTTTTTATTCCTAAGGCTCCTATGGTACTGGATGGCAAACCTGTGAACTTCTTCCTGCATCTTGTAAATTAACCTATAAACATCAGAGTCAACTGGTAATATGTACTCTTCATTTTCAAAAATAATTCCCCTAGTTGTATGGGTTTCATCCTTTACAAGACCTGCCACCGGGATTTTCAACCCCAAATCATTCAAAACTTTTTTACAGGTGTTTACATGACCCTTGCCCCCATCCATAAAAATAAGGTCCGGAACTGCATAAAATGATTCATTAATTTCCTTGTCGTCTAAAAGTTTTGAAAACCTCCTAAAAAGCATTTCCTCCATGCTGGCATAGTCGTCTTGACCTGACACCCCCCTTATTTTAAACCTTCTGTAATCAGACTTTTTTGCCATTGCATTTTCAAAGACTATCATGGCGCCAACATTATCCACACCTTGAATATTTGAAATATCGAAGGCCTCTATTCGTTTTATTTCATTCTTAATCTCCAAAAGTTTGGCTAGTTCTGATAAGGTATTGCGATTTTTTCTTGCCTCTTTTAAAAATCTGTCCCCATGCTTTGCCATCATAAGGTTAGCATTATCTTTAACCATCTTTATTAAGGAAAGCTTTTCGCCCTTTTTAGGTGTCCTTACTTCCACTTTGCCTCCCCGTTTTTCACTAAGCCATCTTTCAATTGTAGAAAGTTCTTCCGGTTCAATTTCAGTCAAAATCTCCGAAGGGATAAAGGCACTTCCAATATAAAACTGTTTAATGAAGGATGAAATAACCTCACTATCCGTTTCTTCATTTGAGTTGTCAATTACAAAATATTCCCTTCCTAAAATCTTACCCGTCCTTATAAAGAATACTTGGATAATAATTTCCTCTGTTCCTCTGGCTATAGCTAAGACATCCCTATCCTCATCTTTAGTTGAAACAATTTTTTGCTCTTCAAAAAGAAGTTGGACTGCCTGTATAGAGTCTCTGATTGCAGCTGCCCTTTCGAAGTTCAAGTTCTCAGCCTCTTTTTTCATTTCACTTTCAAGCATATCTTCAATTTTACCTGTCTTTCTCCTCAGTATTAAATCAACCTCTTTAATAACTTTTCCATAGTCTTCATCAGTTACATCCCCCTTGCAAGGAGCCATGCACCTGTTAATAAAAGCATTTAAACAAGGTCTTTCCTTAGTTGGAACGATATTTAGATTTCTGTTACAAGTTCTGGTCTTTGTTATATTTCCAATGACATTTAAAAAGTCATTAACAGCATAAGCGTTGGGATATGGTCCATAATATGTCCCTCCGTCATTTATAACCCTCCTAGTCTTAATAACCTTCGGAAACCTCTCCTTGGTAATCTTTATATAAGGATATTGCTTGTCATCCCTCAATAGAATATTATACTTAGGTCTTTCTTCTTTTATAAGGCTTGCCTCAAGAACAAGGGCTTCAACTTCGTTGGAAACAACAATGTATTCAAAATCCTCAACATTGGAAACCATCAAGGCAACCTTCGGAGCATGGTTCTTATTTTGAAAATACTGCTTTACCCTCTTCTTGAGGTTTTTAGCCTTACCTACATAAATAATCTCTCCTATGGAATTTTTCATAATATAAACCCCCGGGTCTTCAGGTAGCTTATTTAATTTTTCATTTATTATTTCCATATCTACCTCATTAATGGGTCAAAATTCAAGTTAAAAAAATGTAAGAGCGATTACTCCCTAGCCCGAACATTGTAAAAGCTTTGATTATAGCCTTTTATATGAACGTACGATTAATAATCGCCCCTACCTATGTTTATATTTTATACTTATACAATAATAGGTTTTTACAAAGCACAAAAGCTTTTTACAAAAATTTTAAATATTAATTAATTATTTATCCCTTACATCTGCCCTAACTGCAGCTACAAGGTCTAAAATCCTTTCCCTTACCGCTTCTTTTTCCCCGTCAGTTGGTATTCCCTTAAATTCTACTGAAGGCAAGAATTCCCAATTCATCTTCCTTCTTTCTGTAATTTCTTTTAACTCCTTCTCTGCCCCTCCTGACCATCCAAAAGACCCAAATCTGAAAGCCTTCCTATTTTGAACTTTTTTCTTTCCAAGCTCATCTAATACATTAGCCATTGGTGGAAACATATTGTATTCATAAGTTGGCATCGCAAGTATTACCCCTGTTGATGTCCAGCATGATTTTAGTATTTCTCCAATTTCTGTTTCCGGAACATTGTGGACATGATATTTGATACCAGTTTCTTCCAAAGTTTCAATAGCAGTCTTTACAGCCCTTTCAGTCATTCCATACATGGACCCCCAAATTAATGTTATCTCTTCCTTAGCAGGCCCTGCTTGGTATGAAGCCAGTTCTTCATACAACTTTATTACCCTCTCTGGATTTTTTCTCCATACAATCCCATGGCCTGGTGCTATTATCTTTACAGGTAGTCCTCCTAATTTTGCCAAGGCTCTTTGTACAAAAGTACTAAAGGAAGCAACAATATTTGAATAATAGCCAATAGCCTCATCTTCATAAAACCTAATCTTTTCTTCACTTAGAAGGTCATCATAATTATTTTCATCCACTGCACCATATGATCCAAAAGCATCGCAAGCAAAAACAACGCCTGTTTTTTCATCAAAGGTCACCATAGTGTCCGGCCAGTGAACATTTGGTATCTCGTAGAATGTTAATACATGACCATTTCCTATATCTAATTTATCTCCATCCTTTACTACATTCACTTTTTCTTTAAAAGAATAAAAAGAATCAAGTATATGTGACCCTCTTTCACTTATATAGACTTCAATGTCAGGATTTATTTTATACAT
>JAAYNG010000113.1 GCA_012520935.1 Tissierellia bacterium
ACCAAAGCTTGCAAGCTCTGCCCTTGCAGCTTCATATTTTTTAGCAACACATGGCATTACAGAAACCAAGATAATATCTTCAGGTGCAATCCCTAATTTCCTTGAAAGATAAGTCTTGGTAATAGCACCAAACATCTCATGGGGAGACTTGCATGTACTTGGTATGTCCAGTAAGTCCGGATAAAAATGTTCAAAGAAGTTTACCCAGCTTGGGCAGCAACTTGTAAGAATAGGTAGCTTGCCACCACCCTTCATCCTTTCCACAAACTCTGTAGCCTCTTCCATAATAGTCAAGTCAGCAGCAAAATCAGTATCAAAGACCTTGTGAAATCCAATTCTCCTAAGGGCGGAAACCATTTTGCCAGTAACAAGACTACCGGGTTCCATGTCAAACTCCTCGCCAAGGGCAACCCTTACAGCCGGAGCTGTCTGTACAAAGACCCTCTTACCCGCATTCATTGCCCTCCAAACCTTGCCTATATTATTAACTTCAGTGAGGGCACCGGTAGGACATACAGCAACGCATTGTCCACAGAAGGTACAAGTAGTTTCACTCATCGGCTTATCAAAAGCTGAACCTAGATGGGTTTTAAAACCTCTGCCCACCTCTGCAAGGGCACCAACTGTTTGGACCTCATTACACATGGTCTCACACCTCTTGCAAAGTATACACTTGTTTGAGTCCCTAATAATTGAATAGCCATCATCTAAAACATGGAAGTCTGTCTTTTCTCCCTCGTAGTGGATTTCCCTTATGCCTAGACTTTGGGCTAGGGCTTGAAGTTCACAGTCCAAGTTCATAGCGCAAGTCAAGCAAGTATTAGGATGGTTTGACAATAATAACTCAACAATATTCCTCCTGGCTTGAATAGCCCTGTAGGAGTCTGTAAGTATATTCATACCCTCTTTACACTTTGTTGCACATGCTGGTTGTAGCTTTGGATTGCCCAGCTCTTCCACCACGCAAACCCTACAAGAAGCCTGCTTGTTTAGGTACTTAATATCATGTAGGTCCAGGTGACATAGGGTGGGAATTTTAATATTTAATTGTTTGGCAGCCTCCAAAATAGTAGTGCCTTCTTCAACAGAAACATCTATTTCATTTATCTTTAAATTAATCATATTTACCTCCTAGAACCTGTCAATTGCATAGACAGGACACGCCTTGTAGCATTCGCCGCACTTGATACACTTGTCTTGGTCGATGTAGTGTTTCTCCCTTACAGAACCATAAACAGCCCCAGTTGGACACTTTGTTTGACAGCGGGTACAACCAATACACTTATCAGAAATTTCGTAGAATAAGAGACCTTGACATACATGGGCCCTACATTTCTTATCTTGGGCATGTTCTAAGTATTCATCATAGAAGTAGTTAATTGTAGACAAGACAGGATTTGGAGAAGATTGTCCCAAGCCACACAGAGAAGTTTCACAAATAACATCACTTAGCGTCTTTAACTTTTCTATATCTTCAACCTCACCCGTGCCTTGAGTAAGCTTTTCAAGCATCTCATAAAGTCTCATGTTGCCTATCCTGCAAGGGGTACACTTGCCACAAGATTCTGAAACCGAGAATTCCAAGAAGAACTTAGCAATGTCCACCATACAGTCTGATTCATCCATAACTACAAGGCCACCTGACCCCATGATTGAACCAATCTCCTGTAAGGATTCAAAGTCAACCTTAGTATTGAACAACCTTGATGGTATACAACCACCTGACGGACCACCTGTTTGAACAGCCTTAGCCCTCTTCATTTCAGGTATTCCTCCACCTATCCCATAGACTATATCATAAATCGTCATACCCATAGGGACTTCCACCAGTCCCGGTTTATTAATCTTTCCTACTAAGGCAAAAACCTTAGTCCCGGAAGATTTTTCTGTACCAATTGACCTAAACCAGTCAGGGCCATTTTCTATAATCTGGGCAACATTGGCAAAGGTTTCAACATTGTTGATGACAGTCGGCTTGTCCCAAAGCCCCTTTACAGTTGTTCTAAACTCCTTGTTCCTAGGCATACCACGCCTGCCTTCTATAGACTCCATCAAAGCAGTACCTTCACCACAAACAAAGGCTCCTGCCCCTAACCTTAACTCAATGTCAAAGCAAAAGTCTGTATCAAGGATGTTGTCCCCAAGTACACCTAAGGCCTTGGCATCTTCAATTGCATTCAACAGGCTGGCAACTGCCCCAGGATATTCAGCCCTCACATAGATAAAGCCCTTGTCAGCTCCAACAGCATAGCCTGCTATAGCCATACCTTCCAGTACTGAATGAGGATCGCCTTCCAAAATGGAACGGTCCATATAGGCACCCGGGTCTCCTTCGTCTGCATTACAGATTATATATTTTTGGTAATCATCAGTCTTATAGGCAGTTTCCCACTTTCTTCCTGTAGGAAAACCTGCCCCACCCCTCCCCCTAAGGTTGGACTTCTTTATCACATCAATAACATCTCCCCTGTCCATCTCTAGGACCTTGGCTAGGGAGAAATAGCCACCTAAGACGATATATTCACTTATTTCGTCAGGATTTATTATGTCAAAATTCTTTAAGGCAATCCTCACTTGCTTCTCATAATAGTCGCCCTTTAAGGTCACCTTATCATCTTCCACTAAGTACTTATCTGCGTTTTTCCTGAGGCGGGAGAATAGTTTGTCGGATTCTTTCTCCTTGATAACCTCTAATCTTTCAATATCTACCATGGTCTCCCCCCTATTCTAACTCTTCTAAAACTTTTTTTACATCGTCCTTATTGAAGTGAGGATAGGCCTTGTTATTTATCATAACAACCGGAGCGTCACTACATAGGCCCACGCACCTTGTTTCAACTATTGAAAACTTCCTATCGTCTGTAGTTTCTCCAACACCAATACCTAAAACTTCAATAAACTCATCTAAAATCGCCTTTGCCCCCTTTACATAGCAAGCAGTTCCAAGGCATACGCTGATGGAGTATTTCCCCTTTGGTATAAATGTAAATTGAGAATAAAAAGTAGCCACACCATAGATTTCTGACAAGAATATACCTAGCTTTTTGGAAATTAGTTCCATGATTTCTTGAGGTAGGTATCCAAATTTATTTTGTGCCTCTTGTAGTATGGGCATTACAGCCCCTTTTACATCCTTATGCTTCTCGATAAATTCTTCAAACTCCTCAACTTTCTTTTCGTCGAGTTTGTCCTTTATCATATTATCCCTCCTTATAAATAATAAAATTATAACATATTTCTTCACAAAGTATAACCCTGTATCGGTTGTAAAAGATTGATATATGGGAACTATAAGGAAAAGTAATAATTATTGTTGCAAATTTTTAAAGTAGTTGAAATTCCTAGTTTTTTCACCATATAAAATAAGCTTTTAAAATCCACGAAAATTTTTTTACTTGACAAATTGAAACAAAAAGGTTACAATGTCTTCAAGTAGAAAAAGACATCAGTTGTTTAGAAAGTAAAAACACATGATGTTCTTTTTTATTTGAAGGAGGAATTTATGATTAATTTGAAACTAAACAAAAGGACAATCATAGTTTTGCTTGTTCTTGTGTTTATGATAGGGCTCTCCACCTATGTCTATCAAAATAGACTTTTGACGGTTGAGCTCTCAATCGACGGAGTAGAAAGAACGGTCTACTATAAAGAAATGACAGTTCAAGAACTACTTGACAAGGAAGAAGTGAGCTTGGTGCTAAACCCATTTATTAGCGAAGAAGCTGACACTTTAATAGAAGATGACATGAAAATCATTGTGAATAATCCAAATAAGTATACTGTAAAATTTAAGGACACTTTCACAAATGTCTACAGCTTCTCCCAAAATATAGGAGATATTATCGGGGAAGCCGGTTTCATCCTAGATGAAGATGACTTCACAAGGCCAATGAACTACGAAGAAATAACCGATGGTATGATTGAATTCTTTAAGGTTGGAAGGGTTGTTGAGACAATCCAATCGGAAGTCCCATACCAAACAAGTAAAAGAGAAAATAAGAATTTGGAAAAGGGGACCAGTAAGGTTGCCCAGGTCGGAGAGAACGGATTAAAGGAAGAAACTTACGAGGTCCTTATCATTAACGGGGTTAGGATTGAAAAGAGCCTCCTTGACGAAAAGTTTGTAAAGGCACCTATAAATGAAATCATTGAAAATGGTTCAAAGCCAAAAGTTGTAGCATCCAGGTCGGGCTCATCAGGAAAGTCAAAAACCATCAAAGAGATACCCGGCACAGGAACTGTTGGCTCAAATGGTGTATTATCTGACGGGACTAGCTATAGTAAAGTTATATCTATGAAGTCCACTGCCTATGATAATTCGCCGGAACAAAATGGGGGATATACAAAGACTGCCATGGGGACACCTTTAAGAAGAGGAGTTATAGCAGTTGACCCAAGTGTAATCCCACTGGGAACAAGGGTCTATGTTGAAAGTCTTGACGGGTCGCCAGACTATGGCTATGCAGTTGCAGAGGACACAGGCAGCTCCATCAAGGGAAATAAGATAGATGTCTGCGTAGGAAGTGGGTCAACAAGATCTTATGGTATAAAGAATGTAAAAGTTTATATCTTAGACTAGGCTGTGAGTTTTCTCACAGCTTTTTCTATTCTTCTGTATCATATTTCTCAAAAAACTCATCACAAAATTTGTTCCACCTTACTTCATAATCCTCTTGACTTAACAAAATCATATCCCTAGGACTTTTTATTCCAAGCTTTATCCCCTCCTCTACAAAGTCATATATGTAATCATCTGACGAGTCAACAACTGCCCTTACGCTTTCCCAGCCCCTTGTTATACCATAAAATAATCTTGTATGACCGTCCAATGAAATATACCTTCCTTCATATGGAAGAACCGGAATAATAATATCCTCTGCCCTATTTATAAAATTACCCACTGCCCTTAACTTCTCCTTGCTCACAAAAAATTGTGAGGGCTGTATATCTTCAATCCTTATATTGAAAGGACTTACCTTTGGAAGTTCTTTTATAAGTTTACCCTTATCATCGTAAAAGCATGTGATATGAGGGCTATAAAAGCTAAACTCATCTATCAGGTCTTCGTATACGGAAGTGTCTTCGCCCCTAACTAAGGCTTCATAGTCAGAAATAATTTCGACTTCATAAGGGGCATCCCCCACCAGAAAGCAACCGTGTTGCTCAAGTACACTTTTATTAAATCTTTTGTCATCATAGCCATCTATTCTTTTAATTTCCATAAGACATCTCCCTTATTATTTTTTTACCTTAATTGAAGCTCATTATAGCACACTTTCAGCTTGCTTGACAAATTTCATATTTATGTTATAATTTAACTATCAATTGAAGGAGCCTTTGGGCTTCTTCCTTTTTTAAGGAGATAAGTATGAGATACTATAATAATTTAGAAGTAGATGAACTATTGAAAGAGCTAAAGGAAATTAATAGCGAACTTCTGCACTCCACTAAGAACAATGCTATAAAGGCTTCAGTTCTTTGGCCTCTAAAGATTAGAGATATAACCGAAAAGGATGAGGATGGGTTCTCTAGTCTGAAAGAATACACAATAGAAACATGTAAGCTTTTACAAGAGCTTAGCTTTAACCATCCAAGGGACTTAACCGAAATTGCCCTTGGCCTAAGGAGGAGGCTAAGGAAGGACTTGGATGTTTTAGAGGCATATGAAGTATACTTGCTTGATATCATCCAATATATAAATAACTTTGCAGTGGAAGTCTTTGCCAAGGAAAGCTTTGACAATGCATCCGTTTCTATAGACCTCAACTGGCTTAAAACTAGGATTTTTACAACATTAAATTCCCTGTCCAAAGACCCCGTAAGGTACTTTAACCTTGTAAGGCAAATAATTGCAGAATTGCCAATGAGGGTGACAAAAGACAAGCTTAATGAAATAATAGCCAAGTCCCTCTTGAAAAACCTGGAGGGCAGGCCTGAATTTTATGCTGATATACCAATAAATCTTATTAAAATGGAGGTCGGCTTTAAGAAGGTCCAAGGCTTTGGAACAATTTTCAAGGAAGTCTACCAGTTAATTGAAAAGATTGCCAAAGATAGCTATGAGGGAAGGTCATCTGACTCCTTGAAGGTTTCCATAGGGGTGGGAGAAAGAATCCTCTCCAAGATCAGATTTTACATTGTTCGTTTTAAGGAGATGGGTCTTGCCATAAACCAACTAATAACCTATTCACTTATTACCGGTTATGAGCTGGATGAGTCAACTGTAAAGCTTCTTGATAATTTTAAAAACTTAAGTGAAGACAAGCTTCCTAAGCATATTGAAAGGCTGGAAAGAAGCCTTAAGGAGGACCAAAAATATCAAAATAATAAGGTAGACTCCTTCAACCAGGTAAACAGGGCATTAATATTGGGCAAGGAATTTAATCCGGAGGAAATAATAGACCTGTTAAACAATACAAAAAATACATTGGTCTATTATAATGATTCCAACTTCTTTAAGGAAGAAGACTTGAAGAAAGAGATGATTGTTCCCCTTAGACCCGATGAGATTGTGGGAAAGATTAATGACCTTATAGGCTTTATTAATGAAAACATTGAAGCCTTTGAAGGTCCTTGGAGGAAGATTGTCCTCCGTTCAGCCCTGACCAGGTTAGAAGTCCCCTTTGTAAATATAGATGAATTTTTAAACTTTGTGGACCATTCCTTGTCGGACAAGTCTGTGCCAAAGAGGGTAATCCATTCAAAGACTTTGATAATAGACAATATCTTAAGACGGGCAGTGGGGCAATAAGTTAATATCTATCTTTTTATTGAAATAAAATTTCGGCTATTTTAAGATTCAATCTTAATTTAGCCGATTTTTTAAATTGTTTTTAATAATTATTGATTAAGGTCTCCAAAGTAATTTTTGAGCATTCGTTGGGGCGGTGCCTCACTGCCCGAACATTTCAGAACTGTAATTATAGCCTTTCAGATGAAGGGGCGATTTCCCCCCCCCTTCTTATTTTTTCTCGTTGTTATTTTTTTCCTTGTTAAAGAAAACTATTAAACCGCTTGCAGTTGCAATTGCAGCTATTGGTCCCATTTCAGGGAGTCCATTAAATAAATCATTTCCTATTAAAAGAAATATCATACCAACAAAGGCCGTTGCAA
>JAAYNG010000019.1 GCA_012520935.1 Tissierellia bacterium
CCTCAGCCAAGGATATAGTAATAAAATAAAAGAATGTCATCAAGGACAATATTAATATGTCTTTATTCTTCATATAAGCCTCCTATTTTTATTATACCATTCTTTGGACAAAAAAAGAACCCTTTTATGGGTTCTTGTATTTGTATCCTTATTCTTCTGTCAATTCTTCTTCTGTGACTCCTTCTCTCTTATCTCTTTTAAACATAACTGTAAATAAGTTCCCCATGTCTTCTTTTGTATGGAGGTACTTGTCTATAGCAAAGATTACAGCCATGGCTATTGCACCAATTAGTAAGTCTGTACTGGATGTTGATGAAATTAACATCTTCTTTGCTATTGCATAAAGGACTACCTCTATCACAGAACCTGGTGTGTGGGAAATCAACATCATGGCAAGCTCTATGGCTATTACCAGCAAGAGGCAGTGGGCCAAGGCCTGTTGGACCAGGGTATAAGAACTTATGGCATCGCTGGAAACTATCTTTACAATAAGTTTCCCAACATCTAAAAAACTTAGGACAACCATAATCAACAAGGCATAGGCTAGCATTGCTTCTAGGACCAATATAAAAGTCTTTGTTCCATTCTTTAATCTATCCATTATCTTGTAGACCTTATCCATAAAAAACCTCCTTGGTAGTTAGATTGAGCAAGGGCTATAACCACACTCCCTACACTCTGCACATCCTCCTGAATGTATCATTTCACCGGAGCAAATTGGGCATTCATTTGGATTTATTTTAATTTCTTCATCTGCCAATGTCTTTATTTCCTCTAATAGAGCATCTATCCTGTCCTTATTTCCTTGCTTCTTAGTATCTGTAGTCAAAACGCCTACCCTCATACAGCCATCTCTAAAGATAGTAACTCCCTTTAGTCCTCTTTCCCAGGCCTTTAAATAAAGACCTTCCACCTCTTCTACCGAGAACTCAAAAGGTACATTAACTGTGGAAGAAATACTGGCATCAATATATTGTTGCCAAGCGGCTTGGACTTCAATCCTCTTTTCATAGTCAAGACTTGCAGTTGTAACTATGAATGAAGGTAGGTCTTCCTCATTTTTTATATCATTTACATTCATATACTCTCTTACTATTGGCGTAAATACCTTGTAGAAGGTATCTTCTTGGTGGAGGGACTCAGCCTTCCTTGTGTATGAAATCTGGAAGATTGGCTCCACGCCATTGGAACAACCAATCAGCGTTGAAATACTACCTGTTGGTGGTATTGTCAAAAGTTGTGAGTTCCTAAGACCATATTCTTTAATTAGGCCTAAGGTTTCTTCCTCAGCATTTTCTTGGATAAATGGTGAGGCTAAGACTTTTTCCTTCTTATACTTAGGGAAAGGTCCCTCGTCTTTTGCCAGTAAGGCTGATTGGGCTAGGGCTTCGTTCACCATCATGTGTCCGATTTTATGAATAGTTTCTATAGATTCTTCACTGCCATATTCAATACCAAGCTTGATGAACATATCTGCTAAACCCATGATACCAAGACCTATTTGCCTGTAATCTTCACTCATCTTCCTTTGTTCCGGAAGTGGGTGAAGGTTCATATTTTCATCTAGGATTTGGTTTAGATAGATTACCCCATTCCTTACCATTTCAGAAAATCCAGCATAATCAAAGTATGAGAACTTTGTAAAGGGTTTCTTTACATATTCTGAAAGGTTGATGGAGCTCAAGTTGCAACTGCCATAGGCAGGGAGTGTTTCTTCTGCACATGGGTTGACTCCTGCAAATTCAAATTCTTCGTCTTCGCTCATGATATGCCATGAGTTTATCCTGTCTGTAAAAAGAACTCCCGGCTCTGCCATGTTCCAATTGTTAAAGCAAATCTTTCTAAATAATTCTCTAGCTTTTACCTCTCTATCAATAACTTCTCCACTTGCCTCTACCTTAAAGTGTAAGTGAAAAACATCATCATTCTTAACTGCTTCTATAAAATCATCAGTGATATTAACTGAAATATTGGCGTAATTAATCTTATTTAAGTCATTTTTTACATCAATAAAGTCTTCAATGTCAGGATGGTTAATGTCCATGTTGAGCATCAAGGCACCCCGTCTGCCCTTCATCCCGATTAGACCTGTTACAAGTGAAAATAAATCCATAAAGGAAACAGAGCCTGTTGTTGTAACTGCAGCATTATTTACCCTTGCCCCCTTTGGACGGAGCTTGGAAATATTTAAACCAACTCCACCACCATAAGAATAGGTCCTTGCCAAGTGTTTTGCTGTGTCAAAGATGTGTTCAATATTATCTTCTGCCTTTGGTAGTACATAGCAATTAGAAAGTGTTATCTTCCTTCCTAACTTGTCTAAACCCCTACCGGCAAGTATCCTTCCTGCAGGCATAAACCTCCTGTCCTTAATTGCCTTTTTTATAGGGTTGTTCCCGCCGGAAACCCTATCTAGGAATTCATCAAAGGACTCACCTTGAAAGCGGTACTTCTTTTGGTAAATGTCCCTTTGCAGGTCGGTCATCTGCCAACCCTCTTCTCTAAGCCTTGTCCTTTCCTCCCTGTATAGGATGTAAAGCTTGGCAACCTCCGGCCTAGACTTCATCAATTCTATTTCAACATAGTCTTGAATATCCTCTATGTTTACAATTTCTCTACCCTTGAAGTGGTCGATGGCTCCTTCACCAATTTGTTTAGCAAGCTTTTCATCAACCCCACGGTCAGATTCAGCCATGGCCTTTGCTACAGCATTTGCTATTTTTTCCGCTTCAAAGTCTACTATGGCTTTATTCCTTTTTTCTACCTTGAACATAATATCCCCTTTCTCTCTATATATTGTATTGTTATAGAAAGAATTATACCACATGTTGAGGATAATATTTATTAATTATTCTTAATATTTTAAAACACAGTTATTTCTTCCAGAATCCTTCGCATCATATAGGGCAGAATCTGCCCTGTTCAAAACATCATCTGCCTGTTCTCCGCCTCTGTATTGGGTAACTCCAAAGCTTGAAGTGATACCGTCAACTTCACCAAAGTCATGCTCACTAATAATTATCCTTAGCCTCTCAGCCAGCTTTATGGCATCCTCTGCATTTGTGTTTGGAAGAAAAATTACGAACTCTTCTCCACCAATCCTTGCAAAGGAGTCATACTTCCTAATGGTGGTCATACATATTTTGGAAATTTCTTTAAGGACCATGTCTCCTACCCCATGTCCATAAGTATCATTAACGACCTTGAAAAAATCTATGTCTAGCATTATTAATGAAAAGGTTTGCCAACCTCTGTTAACCTTGAATATTTCCTTTTCTATAAGCTCATTTAGGTGCCTTCTATTAAAAGCCCTGGTCAACGGGTCATAAATTGAATCCTTTTCCAAGTCCCTTACTATTGTCTGCCTATATACTACTATTGCAGTTATTACTGCCACAAAGCTTAAAATAATAGAAACAACTAAGGTCTGTAAATAATAAAATTTATTTGTAGATAAAGACTGGCTTTTTAGTATTATATCGTCAGACATATTCCATAGGCTCTCGCTCAAATTAATAACATCAAGTTTTAGAATCTGTTTAACTTCAGGGTCACTTTCGCTAACATACTTTCTAGCAGTTGACTTCATAATTTCCCAAGTGTCTGAAAGTTTGCTTATAACTCTCTTCTCCTTGTGCTAAGATATGTTCTTCCGCCCTGACATTATCCTTGATATTTGAATCTATTGTGGACTCCAATTGATAGTCGACAAATTCAATTGCTACAAGTTTTGAATACCTCTGTATTGATGCCCTAAGACCTGTTACTTCAGTTATTAGTAATAGGTCCGGCTCTATGGAACGGTAACCGTTAAAAATTGTAACCAGCTGAAATAATACTAAAAGGGCGAGCAATGCTATAATTAAATAAAATATCCAGCTTTTCTTCAATAAAGTCACCACCTTCTTTGTTTATTATATCAAATAAAAGAACCCAAGGCAATTAGAAATCATTGATTGGGTTCGTCTAAATTTTAATAAATAGTTTTTTAATCAATCCACCATATGACAGGCAAGTCTTCTGTTATAAATATTCCTTAAGACCGGCTTCTGACTCTTGCAAATTTCCCCGGCCATCTCACACCTTGGCTCAAAGGGACAACCCTTTGGGTTTACCCTTACATAGGCAGTGTCTGTTGGGACTTCTTTTAAGCTCTTGCCGGGTATTGAATGAACAAGCATCCTAGTATATGGGTTAAGTGGCCTTTCAAATAATTCGTCTCCCTCAGCCTCCTCCATCATGGTCCCCATATATAAGACTCCGATTTTATCTGCCATGTGTCGGACTACACGGAGGTCATGGGATATGAAGAGGTAGCTCAGGTCGTCTTCTTTTTGCAGGTCAAGGATAAGGTTTAATATTTCTGCCTGTATGGAAATATCCAAAGCAGAAACAGCCTCGCCCAGGTACATTACAAGTATCCTGTCTGAAATGTCCCTCACAACTGACAGGTCATGGGTAATAAAGAGGAGTGACATATCATTTTCCTTTCTTAACTCCAAAAAAAGTTTTAAAATCTCTGCCTGTATAGTAACATCCAAGGCTGTCGTTGGCTCGTCTGCAATTAAGACCTTCGGCAGCTTGGATATAGCCATAGCTATCATTATCCTCTGCCTCATCCCTCCCGATAGCTGGTAAGGGAAACTCTTTAGGCAGCTTTCAGGATTTTTAATCCCACACCTAGCGAGAAGCTTTTTGGCTATCTCTACATGGTCCTTCCCCTTCCATTTGCCGCAGGTTTCTATAGCCTCAACCAATTGGTATTCTATGGTGAATAAGGGATTTAATGACTCAAAGGGGTCTTGGAAAACCATAGATATCTCAGTCTTAATTACATCCTTAAAAGAAGTCTTATCCATGTCCAAAAGCTTTCTGCCCTCTAAAAGAACCTGCCCCCTGTACCTTATAAAACCGTCCTCGTCAAAAAGCCTCATTATAGACTTAACAGACACACTCTTGCCTAACCCGGACTCTCCCACTATGCCCAGGACTTCACCCTTATTAGAGAAGAATTAGACAAGTGGATAAAAGAAGCAGAAGAATATGGAGACAAGGAATGGAAACCTTGTATAACTGCCTTAAATAACTGGAAAGAAGAAATATTAAACACCTTTATCTGCAAGTGGATAAATTAGTGGTTTTAAAAAAATTTATCCCCCAATACTTGACAAAGAACCATAATATTACATTTATCCTACAAAAAAACGGAAGATTTCTCTCCCGTTAAAACTAATATAAAACCTTTTCAAGATATAGGCCTTCCGGTCCAAAGGTTGGTCCTGCCAAGTCCCTCCTGCCACCTTTAAGCAAAGTATCAAGTCTTTCAAGAGGGATTCGCCCTGC
This sequence comes from Tissierellia bacterium, assembly GCA_012520935.1. Classification (GTDB taxonomy): domain Bacteria; phylum Bacillota; class Clostridia; order Tissierellales; family Peptoniphilaceae; genus JAAYNG01. Next base: position 5,344 of record JAAYNG010000019.1, read on the forward strand.
ACCTATATAAACAGCTGTCCCTGCCATAATCCTCACCATATTCCTAAGGAAGTTGTCCCCTTCTATTATAAGTTCAACCATATCCCCATCCCTTTCAATGTCAAACCGTCTAATAGTTTTAAAGACATTGTGGCTGTTGGCACCCCTTGCCATAAAGGATGAAAAATCATGCTGTCCTATAAACTTCTCTGTTGCCCTCTCCAACAAATTGTAGTCAATTCTAAAGGGAAAGAAAAAAGAATATGGTCTAAGCAGTGCCTTTGGTAGCCTGCCGGTATATATCCTATACCTGTAAATCTTCCCTGTTGCTGAAAATCTGGCGTGAAAGTCCTTGTCCACCTCTTCTGAATCCACTATTGAAACATCGGTGGGCAAAATAAACCTTAAGGCATACTTGTACTTTTCTCCAGGTATTGTGGACTTGGTAAAAAAATTAGCCACCTGTCCGATAGCATGGACACCGGCATCTGTCCTCCCTGCTCCAACCAAGTCTATCCTCTCTCCTGTTATCTTATAAAGGGACTTTTCGATAACTCCCTCCACAGTCCTTTCGGAAACCTGCCTCTGCCAGCCGGCAAAGTTGGTCCCGTCATACTCTATTGTAAATTTTACGTTTTTCATATGAACAAAACATCAAAGGACCCAACAAAGATAAAGAAGGCTCCCACTAGAAGAAAGGCAATAAAGTCCCTCTTTTTAAAGGCTAATGGTTTCATTCTGGTCCTCTCCTCTCCCGGAAAGTAGCACCTTGACTCCATGGCTACTGCCAGCTCGTCTGCCCTTCTAAAGGCATTGGCAAATAGGGGTACAAGTATCGCCAAGAGTTTCTTCGCCCTTTCTTTCAAACTTCCCGTATCGAAGTCTGCCCCCCTTGACTTTTGTGCCTTTACAATCTTTTCAGCCTCTTCTATCAATATTGGGACATACCTTAATGAAATAGACATCATCATGGCAAGTTCCCCTGCCGGAAAGCCGAACCTCTTCAAGGGACTCATGAGGCTCTCCAGTCCGTCAGTAAGTTCTATTGGGCTTGTAGTAAGTGTCATTAGACTTGACCCGACTATTAAAAATATTATCCTTAAAAACATAAACAAGGAAAAGATAAGCCCTTCCTTAGTGATTTGTAAAAACTTCCATTGGAATAATACTGTTCCCCCTCTATAGAAAAACATATTAAAAAAGAGGGCAATTCCTATAAAAAATGCCATGGACTTTAGACCTCTGATTAGAACCATTGGCGGTGTCTTGGAAATTTTAACTACGAAAACAATAAAAAGTAACACAAATAAAAAAGTTGGTATCCTCTTTACAAAAAACAAGGCAACAATAAAGAATAGGGTTAGGACTATCTTAACTCTTGGGTCCAGCCTATGAACAATGGTATCACCGGGAATATATTGACCTATGGTTATATCTCTAAGCATCTCTTTATTTCTCCTACAGCTTCTTCCATAGTAAAAATGTCTGTTCTAACATCCTTACCACTATCCTTTAACATCTTCATAAAACCTGTTATCTCTGGCAGTGAAAGACTTGCATTCTTCAAGAGTTCATCATTAGCAAAGGTGTTTTTTACACTATCATCAGAAACCAAGTTTCCTTCCTTTAATACAAGTATCCTCTCAGCCACATGGGAAATGTCATTCATACTATGGGAAACAAGGAGTACAGCTATCCCTTCACGCTCTCTAATGTTAACAAGTTCCCTTAGCAAGTCCTGCCTACCCTTAGGGTCAAGACCTGCCGTTGGCTCATCCAGTATTAAATATTGGGGCCTTGCAGCTAGGACACCGGCAAGGGCAACCCTTCTTTTTTCTCCGCCGGACAGCTCAAAAGGTGACCTCTTGGCATACTTTTCATAGTCTAAGCCTGCCAAATTCATGGCTTCCCTCACCCTATTGTCAAGTTCTTCACCCTTTAACCCATAATTTTCAGGGGCATAGCTTATATCCTTTTCCACAGTTTCCTCGAAAAGTTGGTATTCCGGATATTGAAATACAAAACCGACCCTCTTCCGAATCTCTTTTAAGTCTTCCTTTTTTCCGGTATTCATGCCGTCAACCAAAACATCGCCGGTAGTCGGCAATTCAAGACCGTTCAACAATTGTAAAAGTGTTGACTTTCCACTACCTGTATGGCCAATAAGACCTATAAATTCACCCTTTTCTATGGTTATATTTATATCCCTTAGGGCTTCTTTTTCAAAGGGTGTATTTTCATTATATGTCAAGGAAATATTTTTTAATTCTATCATATTGCTTTCACCAACTCTTCTGCAGTTAAGACATCACCGGTTAGGCTCACTCCTGCCCTTTTTAAGGCATGGGATAGGCCTACAATTACCGGCAAAACAAGACCTGCCTGAAACAAGTCTTCTTCCCTTTGAAAGATTTCTCTAGGGGGACCCTCCATAATTTTCTCTCCGTCATTCATTACAATTATCCTGTCAGACTTGATGGTTTCCTCCATGTTATGGGTTATTAGGATTATTGTCTTGCCCTCCTCGTTCAAACGGTGGGCAATTTCCAATACATCCTTCCTCCCCTGTGGGTCCAGCATGGCAGTGGACTCGTCAAGGACAATATAGTCAGGCTCCATCGCCAAAATCCCTGCTATGGCTATCCTCTGCTTTTGCCCGCCGGACAATAAGTGAGGTGCATGCTTCCTGTATTCTTCCATGCCTACAGCCTTCAAAGCGGCATCTACCCTTCTTTTTATCTCTTCGGAAGGCAACCTTAAATTCTCAGGTCCAAAGGCAATGTCTTCCTCTACAATCGTTGCAACAGCTTGGTCGTCCGGATTTTGAAAGACTTCCCCCACCCGCTTTCTTATCTCCAAGACATTATTAAAGTCCTTTGTGTTCATTTCATCCACAAAAACATCGCCCTCTGACGGTATCAACAGGGCGTTAAGCAATCTACCGAGGGTTGACTTTCCCGAGCCGTTATGTCCTATTATGGAAATAAACTCACCCTTTTCGATTTTTAGGTTTAAGTTTTTTACTGCAAGCTTTTTGCCATAATTAAATGAAACATCTTTTAATTCAATCATTTTTCTTTCCTATATAAAATATGGAGGTTTGGATTGTATTTAGCAGCATCCTTGAAGGTGGTCAAAATAGAGGCTCCATATTCCCCCAGCTTTGAAAGGGAGTCAAGGTTTTTTAAATGGATAACCGAAAAATCCATCTCAGTCAACAGGTCATATAGGGCATCCAAGTTCTTTCCGTAGTATTTAGGAAATTCCAAAATTTCTGCAACAGCCTTGTGGAATCCTTCCTTACTTTCTATTTTTTCAAAGTCTATTTGCTTGTTCATTCTTCCTCCGTAATATCCTCAAAACTTGCATAATGGTCGTCTGTATAAAATATCAGTCCATCATTGGAAAAGACTATCCTCTTGGCATTCCTCCTGCCACCTTCATAGTCGATATCAGCCTCATAGTAAATCCTTCCCTTCTTGCTTGGCAAAAGGCCCTCCCTGTTGCCAAACCTATCTCCACCAATGCTCATATTGTCTGTAACATCCCAGAGGTTCCCCTTAGAAGCAACCCAGCCCATGTCGCCGGCATCCTTCTTGGTAATATAGTTTTTAGGAAGTTCACCATACTTTCTCAAGTAGGCAGCCACATCATCCTTTGAAGTGTAGCGACCCTCCCTTTCAATTCCATCACTAACTTCTTCCTCATTATCTTCTTTTTCATCTTCTATTGTGCTTTCTTCAGGATTTGAAGGCTCTTGACTGTCTTCCTCATCATCAAAGATATCCTCAAGGTCAATACCCTCTTGCCCCTTACCTTCATCCATGCTTTCGTCATAATAGACTGCCTCATTGCCCTGCATGTCATCTTCAGTAATTGTTATACCACCGGTATTATTTCCGCAAGCAACAAGGAATAAGACCATTAATAAAGAAAATATATTAAAAAGTTTTTTCATAATCCACCCCAATAAAAAATCCCTGGAAAGCCAGGGATAAATTTTATGCCGGCGGAGGGACTTGAACCCTCACACCCAAAAGGATAACAGATTTTGAGTCTGTCTCGTCTGCCAATTCCGACACGCCGACTTTCACAATACTTGCTAATAATACCATAGTTTTGTTGACTTTGCAAGAGTAATTTAATTTAAACTTTTCCTTTTATTGCTTAATATTTATTGACAAAAATTATTTGTTTCTATAATTTCTGTTGGTGGGTAATTCTTCCAACAGGTATTATAGAACAAAAAAACTAACTTTAAAGTCATATAATATCAAACTGTAGGGGCGGACGCTACCCGCCCCCACGCTGAATAGCAATTATATGTTAAACTTATGAGTCAGTTTCAACTTATTTTTTATTATTTACATCTTAGCCCTTTGTTCTCTTTCGATTTCCATTCCTCTTTCAACTGCTTCTTCATTTGACTTAAACCATTTACTCTTGTCTTCATGGAAAACAGCTAGGAAGGCATGGTCATAGATGCTTTCTTTCTTTACGATATTTGTTTTTTCCAACAAGGCACCAAGCATAATCATGTTTGAAGCCTTAGGGTTTCCAACCTTCATTGCTTCTGTATCGCAGTTTATATAATAAACATTGATATCATCCCTGGTTGACTTAGCATTTACCAGGTCAGCATTAACAAATAGGTTTCCTCCCGGAACTACATAGGATTCAAACTTTGTAAAAGAAGGAAGGTTTAATACTATGGCAGAAGTAGCCTCAGTAACTATAGGAGAGCCTACCGGGTCGTCAGAAATAGTTACTGAACAGTTAGCAGTACCGCCTCTCATTTCCGGACCGTATGAAGGTACCCAAGAAACATTCTTGCCTTCAAGCATGCCTGAAAAAGCAAGTATTTGCCCAATAGCTAGGGCTCCTTGTCCACCAAAACCAGCAATTATCATTCTTTCTTCAGCCATTTATTTCGCCTCCTTAGATTCATCCCTAAAGTTTCCTAGAGGATAGTAAGGTATCATATTTTCTTCTAACCATCTTAGAGCATCAACTGGAGGAAGTCCCCAGTTAGTAGGACATGTAGATAGGACTTCTACTATTCCAAATCCAATGCCATCAATTTGAGCTTGGAAACATTTCTTTATCGCAGCCTTCGCCTTTCTAATGTGGGCAGGAGTTGTGACGGTTACTCTCTCAACGAATTTTGCACCATCAATAGTGGAAAGCAATTCGCTCATTCTTATTGGTCTACCGGAATGTTCTACAGTTCTCCCTGTAGGTGATGTAGTTGTCTTTTGTCCAATTAGTGTTGTTGGAGCCATTTGTCCACCTGTCATACCATATATTGCATTATTGATGAATATTGTAGAAATCTTTTCGCCCCTATGAGCAGCATGAACAATCTCTGCTGTACCGATTGATGCCAAGTCCCCGTCTCCTTGGTATGTGAATACAAAATTATCCGGATGTGTCCTCTTAATACCTGTAGCAACTGCCGGAGCCCTGCCATGGGCAGCCTCTTGCATGTCACAATTGAAGTAGTTATATGCAAAAACAGAACATCCAACCGGTGCTATACCTATTGCCTTTTCAATTAAGCCTAGTTCTTCTAAAGCTTCCCCTACCAGCCTGTGGACTATACCATGGGTACATCCAGGGCAATAATGAGTAGGAACATCAACTAAACCCTTAGTTCTTTCAAATACAACTGCCATTATTTCCCACCCCCTAATATTTCTAAAGACTTGTCAACTATTTCCTTTGGTGAAGGTACTGCTCCACCATACCTCCCGTAGAAGTGTACAGGGAATTTACCCTCTACTGCAATCTTAACATCATCAACCATTTGTCCGTGGTTCATCTCAACTGATAAGACACCCTTACATGCCGGATTAATTTTCTTAAATTCAGCATATGGATATGGCCATAGGGTTATTGGTCTTATAACTCCAACCTTGTATCCTTTTTCTCTTAAGGTTTTTACAGCTGTATTTACAACCCTTGCAACTGTACCAAATGCTGTCAATACAATTTCTGCATCTTCCAGTCCTTCAGATTCTACCTTAACCTCATTTTTAGTAATCTCTTTATATTTCTCAATAAGGTGAATATTGTGAGGTTCAAGAGTCTCTGTGGAAATATATAGGGAGTTTACAATATTTCTTTCCCTCTTGCCACCTGTTCCGTTAGTTGCCCATGTCTTTTCAGGTAACTTCCTGCCTTCCTTCTTCTTGAACTCAACCGGCTCCATCATTTGCCCAAGCATACCATCACCCAATACCATAACAGGATTCCTGTATTGGTCAGCAATGTCGAAGCCTTCTATTATCAAATCTACAAGTTCTTGAATGTTTGACGGAGCTAAAACTACCAGCCTGTAGTCACCATTTCCGCCCCCTCTTGTAGCTTGGAAGTAGTCTGTTTGAGACGGTTGAATTGAACCAAGTCCTGGACCACCCCTCATCATATTTACTATTAAGCATGGAAGTTCTGCACCGGCAATGTATGAAATCCCCTCTTGTTTTAGCGAAATTCCAGGGCTTGAAGATGAGGTCATTACCCTTACACCTGCACCTGCTGCCCCATAAACCATATTAATTGCCGCAATCTCTGACTCCGCCTGTAAGAAGCATCCTCCAACCTTAGGAAGTTCTCTTGACATATACTCCGGAAGTTCTGACTGCGGAGTTATAGGATAACCGAAAAAATACTTACAGCCGGCTTCAATAGCAGCAGCTCCTACAGCTTCATTTCCTTTCATTAATACCTTTGACATATTTTCCCTCCTAATCTCTCTCTACAGTAATAACAACATCAGGACATATCAGGGCGCAATTAGCGCAACCAATACACTCTTCAGGCTTAACTGCCGAAGCCGGATTATAACCCTTGTCATTGATAACTTTCTTATCAAGGGCTAAAACCTCTTTTGGACATACACTAACACATAACCCACAACCTTTACATCTGTCCTGCTTAATTGTGACCTTTCCTTTTGCCATTCCGATTCCTCCTTTTTAAGACATCCAATCTTTTCTTAGGAATAATTCCATAGGGAATATCTCTCCTTTAATATCCTTTGGTAAACCATCTACAACGCTTGAAATCGCAGTATTATAAATAATTGGCACTCCCTTTTTTTCTGCAACTTCCAAGGCTAATTTGTTACCCCTAATAACATCTTCAGGACTTGTCGACTTAAGAAGATGTGTATTATTGACAATGCCCGAAAGCTTCAATCCACTCATTCCCTCTATCTCATTTATGAATTGAAGGTTTTGTTCAAGATTTTGAGTTTCCGGTCTGTTTGCATTTAATACATAATACATGTCATAGTTATCAGTGAGGTACTCAGTGTAAAGCCTAAGAGGCCTTGCACCTTGCATATTTCCGCCCACATCTATTAGTAAGCGGTATGATTCATCCTGTAATGGAGCATAGGCTTCAGCAGATACTGTTGGCACATCAACCGCTGGTGTTTCTATTTGAGAACCTATCACCCTTATCCCATGTTTCTCTAGTAATTCCCTAACCTCTCTACTCCTAAAATACATATTTAAATTATCCAAGTCTATTAATGCAACCCTATTATGTTCTTTAGACTCATTAATGGCATAATTAACTGAAAACTCTGACTTACCAGTCCCATAATGCCCTACTATAATGGTAATCCTCTTCTTTTCCATACCACACCCCTCTCCGGTAAAACTCAAGTTGTAAAATCTAGCATAGGAGTCCGAATATAATTTTTTGACCATCAGTCAACTTGGCTCAAGCCTTAAAAATTCGGACGAGTTTAAATCATATAATATATTTTATTTATACTCTTTTGCCTTTTCTTCACCTGAAAGAACCCTAAGTCCTCCTTCAGCCAGAGCAAGCATTTCATCCTCTCCCGGATAAACCTTTACAGGTGCTATAAACTTAACATATTCTTCTATCCATGAACAGAATTCATCTGAATAAGCTATCCCGCCAGTGATTAATATTTGGTCTACCTTGCCCTTTAAAACGACAGCTTGTGCACCAATATCCTTAGCTACTTGATAGGCCATAGCCTTAATAACAAGTTCAGCATATTGGTCACCTGCATGGTACCTATCAATTGCATCCTTGGCAGAGTTAGTTCCCAAGTGACTCATTAGGCCACCCTTGCCAACAAGCATCTTCTTAACTTCCTCATAGGTATACTTGCCGGAATAACATAGCTTAACAAGTTCCCCAACCGGCAAAGTACCGCACCTTTCTGGTGACATTGGGCCTGAACCATCCAAAGCATTAGGAATATCCGGACACCTTCCTTTTTGGTGGGCTGCTACAGACACTCCGCCACCCAAGTGTACTACGATTAAGTTTAATTCATCGTATCTTTTTCCAATTTCTTTAGCATACCTTCTGGCAACTGCCTTTTGGTTTAGGGCATGCCAGATAGTAACATTCTCTATGTCTTTTAGTCCCGAAATCCTAGCAACATCATCGTTCTCATCAACTACTACAGGGTCTACTATAAAGGCCCTCTTGCCAATCTTCTTAGCAATAGCAGCAGCCAAGATACCACCAAGATTGGAAGCATGCTCACCCCTCTTCGCCTCATTTAAGTCCCTTAACAAAGCTTCGTTTACCTCATAAGTTCCACCTGGGATTGGCTTTAATAGCCCGCCCCTCCCAACTACTGCCTCTAAAGAAGAAGCTTCAATTCCAGCTTTTTTTAAAGCTTCATTGATTAAATTCATCCTAAACTCGAATTGGTCAGCAACCCTTTTAAAGTCTTTCAGTTCTTCTGCATCATGCCTTAAAGTCTCTTCATAGATTACCTTGTCATCATCAAAAACTGCAATCTTAGTAGAAGTAGAACCTGGATTAATAATTAATTGTCTCATTATCTGCCCTCCTATTTTGCATTCATAACAGCCAAAGCTATAGAATTTAGCTTAGTTACATCGGAATCTGCCCTTGAAGTTAGAACTATCGGAGCAGCTGTTCCAAGAATTAATCCTGCATTTTCTTCCTTGTCCACAAAGTAAGTAAGAGCCTTATATAGGACATTTCCTGCTTCTATCATCGGCATTACTACTATATCTGCATCGCCACCAACCGGGCTATTAACCCCCTTTATCTCACAAGCTTCCTTTGATATGGCATTGTCTAAGGCAAAGGGACCATCTACTATAGCATCGCCAAATTCACCTTCCTTGCACATGTCAGATAAGGCCTTTGCATCAACAGTTGCAGGCATTTTTTCATCAAACTTTTCCTTGGCAGCTATCATAGCTACCTTAGGTTTTTCAATTTCCAATGACCTGGCCAAATCTATTGCATTATGAACAATATCCTTCTTTTGCTCTAGCTGTGGTGCAACATTCATGGCAGCATCTGTTATAAAGAGTAGCTTGTGATAGGTTGGTAACTCAAATATTGCAACATGTGAAATAACCCTATCTGTCCTTAGGCCCCATTCCTTGTTTAGAACTGCCTTCATGATAATACCTGTATCTATCAAACCTTTCATTAATACGCTTGCTTCACCTGAGCTCACCTTCTTCACAGCAATTTCACAAGCCTTTACCCCGTCGAGCTCATTTATTACTTTCACCTTAGAAAGATCAAAGTCAATCTCCTTAGCAATTTCCCTAATTTTTTCTTCATCTCCAACAAGTATAGGTTCCACTATTCCTTCAGCAACAGCATTCCTTACAGCTGTCAGTACCTCGTGGTCTTGTGCATTAGCAACCGCCAGTTTTTGAACCTCCTTAGCCTTGGCCATTGACATTAAATCTTTAAAGTTTTTCGCCATACTTCTTCACCTCATCCTCATATATTTTTACTTTTTCAGTTCCTTCCTCAGCCCTTAATGCTCCTCTGTTTAAGGCATCCATTTCATCCTCTCCGGGATAAACAACAATATCCGCTATAAAAGAAATCCTATCCTTAATGTAGTTTACAATATAATCAGAATAGGCCATGCCACCGGAGATAATAATGTTCTTCACATCACCCTTTAAAACTGCAGCCATAGAGCCGGCCTCCTTAACTATTTGGTAGAGCATTGCATCTAGGATTAGCTTGGCATAATCATCAGTCTCGGCCTTATCAGTAACCTCCTTCATGTCGTTTATTCCAAGATAGGAAATAACACCGCCGGTCTTCATAATCTTTGCCATCATCTCTTTTTGAGTATACTCACCTGAGAAGCACATTTTCGCCAACTCTCCCACAGGAAGGGTTCCGGTCCTATTTACAGAGAAAGGACCATACTCGTTTGCACAGTTAGAATCTATTATATAACCCTTTTCCAAGGCAGAAACTGAAATTCCTCCGCCCAGATGTAGGACAACAAAATTATAATCTTCAATCCTGCCGCCCAGCTCTTCAGCCCGTCTTCTTGAAACTGCCTTCAGGTTCAAGGTATGTTGCAAAACAGTTCTAGGGATTTCTTTTAAACCTGAAACCCTTGCTATGTCTTGGTATTCATCTGTCCCAATGGCATCTACTATATAGGCAGGTATCCCTTCCTTTTCAGCAATACCGGCTGCCAATAGGCCGCCAAGATTTGCAGCATGCATACCTCTTTTCTCTTCGATTAGGTCTTTCTTCATTTCATCGGTAACAGAATAAACCCCACCTGGAGCTGCCTTTAAAAGTCCTCCCCTTCCTACTACAGCCATGAGTTCCTCTGTCTTGACACCCTCTTCCTCCAACCATTTTAGGATTAAGTCCATCCTGTAGTCATATTGGTCAAAAGAAGTTTCAAAGTCTTTGATGTCCTCTTGCTTGTGCTCGACTTTCTTCTCTTTAAATAGGTCTTTACCCTTGTAAAGAGCAACCTTTGTCGAAGTTGAACCCGGGTTAATCACAAGATTATAAATCCTCATTCGCTACCTCCTCAATTATTTTTACCGTCAAGATGGACGGCGTTATCTTAAAATTTTGTATCAAAAGGGTATTTTTTAAGCCAATCTCCAGCTCATGCTCACCTGCAGCCAGCCCTGCCAGATTAAGGCTAAGAGATATATCTTCCTTGTTTAAATCTTCAGCTATTGTTTCTTCCACCATCATGGAAACATGAATTTCTTCATCTTCCAAAATTTCTGCAGATAGGTTTTGTCCAAGATTCAAAATCTTAATATCTTCCTTGTTAAAGGTAAATTCAGATTCAACAAGCTTTTCTAAAACTAATTTTACTGATACCGAGGTATCCTTATCATACAAGTTAACACCTACAGGTAGGTCTAATTCAACCTTCATGTCTGGGTTATTGATAATATCATTAATATTAACTGATTTCGTCGAAACTTTTACTAAGTTTGTAAGGTCTTCCTTCTTACCAATTACATCAATCGTTAGTGGGTCTGTTTCTGCATTCATCCTCACATACTCTTCCGGTAATTCACCTGTTGTGATAAGTTCTATCGGGAGAGTTTTAACCATATTTATTGGTATCTTTACATCAATTGTTTCCGGAGAGTATTTTAGGCCTTCAACCTTTTTGCCCTTAGCATCCACTAATTCAACTTGAACCTTTAACAGCGTATCATCTGTCCTCCCGGTAACATCCACACTGGCTATTCCTTCTGCCACTTGATTAACGATGGTTCTTGGACCCCTTACTTCAATCTCTTTAGTTTCTTTTTCTATATTTCCAATACTTAAACCATCATCTAATGCTCCCAAAATATTCAAGTTAAAAGGTTTTTCTTGGCTAACAATTTTATCAAAATTAAAGACTATCTCCCTTGGCTCAACATCTTGAACCTTTAGGTTGGAATTTGAATTAATCAACTCAACCTTTACAGGAACTTTTAACTCTCCTTCTTGATATCCAGAAAGGTCAACACTTGCCCTTATATTTTCTTTTTTAAAATATAAAAAATCGTTCTTATGTCCCTTTAAGTCTATATTTACAGTCCAATCTTTCTTGTCACTAATTACTAAATCTTTATTAGCCAAGGAATCCTCATTTAAAAGTTCAACTTCAATATTATAATAAGATATTGAAGTTTCCGGATTTTTTCCCGTCATAACAAATAGCCAGAGAAGGACTGCCATGAGCAGGGAAAGAATCATCGATACATTAATCGGACTCTTCTTCCTCTTTTTTTTCATTCCTATCCCTCCATCTATCCAGCAAGGAAACTACCCTGTCTTTATCCTTATCCATGTTCATAATAATATCCCTTAGAGTTTGCTTGTCTAAATGCCTTCTTAATTCTCCATTTTCTGCAATAGAAATTGAGCCCGTCTCTTCGGATACAACTATCACGAGGGCATCTGACCTTTCAGAGATGCCAAGAGCGGCCCTATGTCTAGTGCCTAATTCTTTATTCAAATTTTTATTGTCTGTGAGTGGTAAATAACAAGCAGCAGCTTTAATACTACCGTCTTTAATGATTACAGCCCCGTCGTGTAAGGGTGTATTTGGAATAAAAATATTAATTAAAAGTGAGCTGGAAACAACCCCGTCAATATATGTGCCTGTTTCAATAAATTCATTAAGTCCTGTCTTTCTTCCAAGAACCATAATAGCTCCAATTTGTTGCCTTGAAAGAGAGGCTGTAGCCTCAACAATTTCTTCAACCATCTCATTTATCTTATCAGTCCTGGCTTCTTTAAAGGACTTGCCAAAAAACTTTGTCCTACCAAAGTATTCCAAGCCCCTTCTGAGCTCCGGTTGAAATACAATAAGTACAGCAATGACTCCGACACTTAACATGTTGGTGAGTATCCAGTTTATAGTATAAAGTTGAGCAGCATAACTTATCTTGTCAAAAATAAAAATTAAAACAAGACCCTTCACCAACTGCTCGGCTCTTGTTTCCTTAATGAGGGAGAGACCTTTGTAAAAGACGAGGGCTACTATTGCTATGTCGATAAGATCTGTTATCGTCATTAACTTGAATTGTTCTATTATTACTCCCATCTTGCCACCTCTAGTATTCCTATATCTAATAATATACCTTTGCATTCAATATGTCAAATCTAATTTTATAAATCGATAGCAAACTTTGTATCCTTAAAAGATTTTTCAATTCTTCTTATTTCATCTTGACTTAAGTCGTAATTGTCAAGATTATCTAATACATCTTCCACCGGCAAAATTTTAAAAGTATATTTTTTGTTCTCTATCCTTCTTTTTACCCAAGTAGGATGAACTACCACATCTTCAATAAACTTTTCTTCGCCCTTCATGACTAAATTGCATGTAAATATAAGGCCATTTTCAACAGCATCCTTGCCAATATCTATCTTCCTCTGGTTGGAAATAAAATTCCCTAAAGAATACGCAATTACATGGTCCTTTTCCACTTCTACCTTCTGCACAACATGGGGATGACTCCCCACAACCAAGTGATAACCCAACTCCTTTAGTTCCTTTCCTATTTCTAGTTGGGCTTCCGAAAGCTTGGTCCTGTACTCATTACCCCAGTGGATAAAAACAATATTAAAATCAGGAGACCCTTCCTGCATTTGTTCAAAATCTTTTTTTATCTTGTCTAAATCTATCTTTGAAAGTGCATGATGGTCCTTATCAAGATTTACATCGAGTCCATTGTAGGCATATGTGTAGGCTGTGATTCCAAGCTTGATCCCATTCTTTTCTACTAACTTGTAGTTCTTCTCCTCATCCGAAAGCCTACCACCTACTTGTGTTAAACCCCTGTCCCTTACCAGGTTCACAGTTTCATAAAAACCTGACAAGCTCTGATCTAGGACATGGTTATTAGCTGTACCCAAAATATTAAATCCAACTTCTTTTAGGCTATCCACCAAAGCAACTGTTCCATTGAACCTAGGAAAGCCGGAAGGCTCTTTCCCATTAACAATAGGACTTTCTAAGTTGGCAAAGGCAAAGTCAGCCCCTTGAATAAGGTCTTTTACTTCCGAATACTGGTGGACATAAGATTTATCCTCCAAGTCATATGTAACTCCCAGATGTGGAATAATATCCCCAACAGCAAGGAAGGACA
>JAAYNG010000114.1 GCA_012520935.1 Tissierellia bacterium
CAAAGCAAAGCAATTATTATTTTTAAAAAATTATATATTTAAGCAGATCTTCTTAAAAAAGTGTAACATATGTATTGACATTCTAGACCGATACCGATATCTTAATTGTTTAAAATTTACCCTTGTATTTTTTATGTTTTTAGTGTAAATTATAATAATAAAGATATATTTAAAAGAGGTGATAGATTTGCATGAAAAATATAAGGATAATCCACCACTATACCACAAAAAAGCTACTTTATTAAAATTGCTTGGACATCCCCAAAGACTATGTATACTGCGTACTCTATGCAGCGAAGGCTCAGCTACAGTTACAGATATGCAAACTTGCTTAGATGAAAAACAGGCAGTAGTTTCACAGCATTTAGCAAAGCTTAGAAAAGCAAAATTGATAAAGGCACAAAGGGAAGGAACTTCTATGCGTTATTCAATTTATGATGAAAATACAAAAAAAGTTCTTTCTGGTATAATAAACTGCATTTTTTAATAATTTAATTTGATATTTTTATATTTTATAAGCCCTTTGAAGGGCTTTTAAAATTGATAATAACTAGATGCAAATATTTATAATTTCCTCATCTGTTGGCCCATTATATCACTATTAACCCTTAGATAATCTCCTTTTCTATCAAATCAAAAATATTTTTCCAAGAAAATCGTTTTATAGAAGATATAGTATCCTTTGAAGTAAATTCTCCCCTTAAAACTTTTTCAATTTGTATAGATAGCTTTTCAGCAAATGCATATTCAAAATCTACAATTTCTTCAGGGGTAATATCCTTGTACTCAAATTTATTTGGATGTTTAACATACAAAATATCTCCAGATTCATTAATCTCTGGTCCAAGTCTCTCTATTAAAGACTTTATTTCTGTAGTAACAACATATAAACCACAAGCAAGAGCCTCAATATTTGTAAGAGATAAGCCTTCATAAAAAGAAGGCAGGCAAAATATATCTGATTCTCTAAATACATCACCAACTTGTGTCTGAGTTATGTAGCCAAGTACCCTTACACTTCCAATCATCTCTGCAAGTCTTAAAATCTCTTCTGCTTCTTTTCCTTCACCACTTCCCGCTAAAGTAAGCTTTAACTTATATTTCTTACTTAAATGATCAAAAACCCTTAACAAGCAATGAACTCCCTTTTCAAAGCTAAGCTTTCCACAATATACCAATTCTATATGACTGCCCTCTTCTACCTTATTGCTGGCATAAAAAATCTCATCATCATATCCGCCACCAATTAATATTATTTTTTCCAATGGTATATTAAAAAAATCACTAATCTTTTCAGCATCATCTTTTCCTAATGAAAAAAAGATATCAGCTTTCCTAATTCCTTCTCTCACTTCTTCATTAAAAAATAAATCTTTATTAAGTTGACGCAATTCACTACCATGAGAGATTAAACAAAGCTTTATATCTTTAGCAACTTTTTTTACTAAGCTTGACATAATAAAATAGTGATTAGATATTATTAAATTAGGTCTAAAGTCTTTTATAGCATCTTTTATCTTTTCTGAAAAAACTAACTTGTATTCCTCAAATTCATCCTCGTTTATACTATCAAAGCTTCTTGATATATATGGCATATTGTCACTCATACCTAGGAGAGGGTAATCAAAATCTATGCCATTAAAAATAACTGGGAATTTTGACACCTCATCACCAATATATGGAGCTTCACCTAAATTCATCCCGTATAAAAGACCAACCTTATGTCCCCTATTTATGGCTTCTTTCATTAAATTCATAGTATAAGTGCCAGAACCAGTTTTCTCTGGAAGTTGGCTTATTAAAAAAAGTATTCGCATAAAAATCTCCTTTCATAAGTTATGTTATACCCTATTCCATAAATATCTTAACATTAATCTATCAGTCCTAATTTACACATATGGTCATAAATAATTATTTCAACTGAATAGCTTTAGTTATTGTTAAAAATATGATATAATGAAATATGTTAAAAATTTTACAATTATATTTTTAGTAATTAGTTTAATTTATTCAGACTTCGCACACCGTTATTGCGAGCGAAGCGAATCAATCCAGTGACAAGAAATATACTTATGGAGTGCCTCTAGTTTAAGCCCTCACAATGACAGAGGCAAGAAGAGCTTTTTAACGGTGAAGTTTGAGTAGTTAGTATTATATCTTCAAAAGGAGATGAGTTTATGGAAGATATTTATAATCAAATATTTGAGATTGACAATAAAACACAGACAATTGTAAAAGATACTAATGAAGAAATCAATAGACTTAAAGATAAACTGAATAAAAAAATTCATGAAATAGAAAATGAATCAGCATTAATGATGAGGTCAGAAAGCAATGAAGCTTCTACAAAGATACTTGATGAAGCCCATCGTATTATCGAAAACATGAATTCCGAATTTTCTTTAGAAAATAAAAAAAACGAAGAACTGTATCATAATAAAAAAGAAAACATCATAGCAGAGGCAATGAAACTAATTTTTGGAGTTGACATATAATGTCTAAAATTAAAACATTCTCTGCTGTAAATACTAAGGTTCGTGCCATGAGAGCTAATATGCTAAAAGATGAAGATTATATAGCTCTAATGCATTGTTCTAATCTTGAAGAAATGATTAAATACCTAAAAGATAAAACAAGATATAGTCTAGTATTAAACAATACAAATTCGTATACTGATATTAATCTTTTTGAAATTGATTTAATGTCATATAGCTTACATGAATTATCAAGACTCTTGGGTTATTTTAGCGGTCCTTACAGGGAATTTTTAGATGCTTTTCGCCTCTATTATGATATAAGAATTGTAAAAAGCTTAATAAGAAGACTATTAAATGATGGTCTTGAGGCGTACAAGCAAGAGCTTAAGAGTAAGATTAAATTTCTCAGTAAAGCAGACATAAATTCAATGTTGGATGTTAAGAATTTCCAAGAATTTGTACAAAGTCTTTCAATTAAACCAATTAAAACGATATTAGAAGAAGTTCAAACTAGAGAAGGTGTTGATTTTCTCTTTAATTTAGAAATGTCTTTGGATAGATTTTATTTTTATCACCTAAGAGAAAAAGCTTTAAATCTAGATAAGGAAAATAAAAATATTGTTTTAGATAGTCTTGACGAGAATATTGACTTATTAAATATTGAATGGATTTATCGTGGGATTGTTTTTTATAAATTAAATCCTGATGAACTGATTAATTATACAATAGGTTATGGTAAGGAGTTTGACTTTAATGATATTCAAAAA
>JAAYNG010000115.1 GCA_012520935.1 Tissierellia bacterium
TAGAAATTAGAAATTAGAATTTAGAATTTTCGACTTTCGACTTTCGACTTTAACAGGTTTCTTATTTGGAATTTAAAATAAATGGGGGGATCTAATTTATCGCTCATTGTTCATCAATCCATATTTTAAATCCATTTTTGAGTTTCATATCCAAACTGTATAAATCATAATACTCATCGGGAAGATTAACGGGATTAAGTAGGAAGTTATATTCTTGTTTAATTTCCTTTAAAGGTACATTAGAATGTAAAAGGTTGCCTTTCAGGTCGTAGTATTTCCATTTATTTTGATATAGAGCAACTATTTTTGGAATTTTATCTTTCTCTAATGAAAACCAAGGAATATCCAAATAAATTCGGTCATATATGCAAGGTAAAATTACTTTATTTTTCCATGATACTACGCCGTACTTTCCCTCTTTTCGAACGGGAACAATCCCATCTTGGGGACTTCCTATCCATTCATATTCGATGGGTATAATAATTTTTCCTTTGTGAGAGATTATTCCGTATTTATCGTTGTTTTTTACATAATGAGCATCGGGTCCATATTCTATCCAACCGGATAAACCATCATAAATGATAGGAATGAATACATAGTTTTTATCATTAATAGTGCCTATTTTCCCCTCTTTTTCAACAACAAATATAGCTTTCGTACCCGGAAATTCTTTTTCGGGACGGTCATACCAGGTTCTATAAATGGCATCATATTCAAAAGGGATCATTGTTGTGCCATCTGCTCGTAAAATTCCAACTTTATTATTTTGATCGACATATGCAGTTTCGTCTGCTACAGCATATATAAATTTGTACTTAAATGGTTGAATAATATTGTTATTAATAGAAATTAAACCATAAAAGTTATCTTTTTTTGCTATCAATGTATGAGTTTTTCTAAAAGACCGTTCGTAGTATAATGTGTCATACTGAAAAGGAACTATTTGGATTCCTTTGTAGTCAATAAGTCCCATTTTATTTTCTTTGTTAGTAATAAAAATATTGTTCATCTCTTCCCGATATGACGTAATACCCTCTATTGGAATAATATTTAAATGTTGATCAAATAGCGTAACGGTATTTTCTTTTGTTGCTAAAAAAATGTGAGCACAATTAGAATAAGATCTGGGTTGTTCAATAAAATCATATTCTAACGGTAAAACTAATTCGCCAGATTCATTGATTATGCCATATTTCCCCTTATTTGCAACAATTGCTTTTCTACCTAAGCCAAAAAAATCTGCATAATCATATTGCCCAAAAGGAACGATGAAGTGATGATGCTGATCCACAAAAGCAAACTGTTTGCCTCCCCGTACTTTCAGCTCTATTTTCTCTTTTTCCGATCCGTTTAGATATCTGATATCACTATGTAGTTCCGAGAAATATTTTTCATTACCCCCGGTTTCCACAAGAATGGGTAAGTTTTTAGTATCGTTGGGAAAATAGCACATTAATGATGATTTATCCACGATTTTAAAATTGTTAAAATCGGATAACTGTTCTCCTGTTATTGAAAAACAAGCCCATTTTTCTTTTTGCCATACTTTTACAAAATGATCACCTCTATCAAATTTAATTTCAGTGTACATGAAAGGAACAATTATTTTGTTTTCCGCATTTATCACTCCATATTTCCCATTTTTTAA
>JAAYNG010000116.1 GCA_012520935.1 Tissierellia bacterium
AAGACCATTGAATTAGGGGTGTTTGTTGTAGCCAAGAAGAGGTGAAGAGATGATGAAAAGAGTAATAACATTTATAATTGCATTAGTAATGTTGATAGGTTATGTTCCGGTGTCGGTATTTGCTGCACCTGGAGATGTTGAGCTTACAAATGTGACTGTTGCTAAGACCTATAAGCGGGATGGAAATAGTTCAGTTTTAGAGAGGGTTGTTATTAGAGCTGTCGGTAAAAATTTAGCTAAGGCAAATTTCCAAATAAATACAGAAGGCTCAGAAACTATTCTTGTGAAACTGGGAGATCCAAAGCTAGTCGATGAAGTGGATACAGGAGAAGTTTCTCTTTCAGGTAGCCAGCTTGTAAAAAATGGATATAAGGCGATAGCAACTAAACTATATATTTCCGGGCAAGGTTTATCTCCGATAGAGCATAATCTTACAACAAACTTACCGGAATTCCAATATCCAACAAAGCCTTTCAAGAAGGATGAGGATGTAGAGTTAAGAGGTTCTAATTTTTCTAAAATTGATGGGACCAATGTAAAAGGACAGTTTTTTAAGGCGGATGCTGTATTAGATATAAAAACTCCGGTAGAATCAGATACATCAATAAAGCAGGATGTTGGGTCAAAAATGACAGGAGGTGTCGGAGTAGAATTCAGTTCTATTGAGACTGTATCAGGTATCAAGATAACTTCGACTCATAACTATCCAAATGCCTTTTTAATAATTTCTGACTTAAATGTTAAAGGTATAAAAATATCTCCAAACAGGGGAAGGCCAAGTTCGGATGCAACATTGACAGGTAAGTTGATGGATACCAATTCATTGAGTGTATTTTTTGTAGAAAAGGGTAAAGACATCTACAATTTTTCCAACTATGAAATTGCCAATATGGTAAAGCCGGCTGATGAACAATATCTGGCAAACGCAGATGGTCCGGGCAAGGACAAATTTTTCATTAAGATACCGGCAGGAATTAATCCTGCATATTATAATGTAGTGTTGACTAATAATGTTACAAGTGACCCTAGGAATGAAATAAACAGTATATTCTTGGTGGAAACAGATTATACTACCCCCGGGGACTTTCCAATGTACTATTATGTTACAAATACTGCCTTTGCAGAGATTGTAAACATGACTCCATTGAGTGCAGCGCCTAGTTCTAATGTAACAATAGAGGGTAGAAATATAGGTTCTCTAAGTGCTGACGAATTTAGACCGAACAAGGGCTATACTTACTCTATTGCAGAGGAGCCTATTTCAGATGATTCTCCTGTTCCACAACTCACAGTGGATTATCAGCCGGGGGCAGGTGGGAATTTAGGAACATATGAATATCAAGGGGATATTAAAAATATAGACAGCATAAAGAGGGTAATTACAGGTGATATAGGTACTCAGATTTCATTTTTGAAAAATGCTACATTTACAGAAACTTTGGATACTCTTTATGTTAGATTGCCTAATTATCAGTTTAACACTGCTGACCCTTATGAGTATGTAAATATTTATATTACTACTACGATAGAATTTGATGATGGAACTAAGGCAGATATTACTGACAGGGCAGAGATTAACCCTAAAAACCCTGAATGGAAAAAGGTTGACGGAGCCTATAAGTTCCAATATCTTGAAACAATGTTTATTCCAAAGATAAAGGATGGTGGAGTTTTTCCGGATAAGATTCCTGTAGATGAGGAAAATTATATCCTTAAAGACTTGGAAATTTATATTACCGGTGAAAATTTTGTTAAATACAGGTATAATGTAGGTGGAGTTGAAAAAATTAAATATCCTTTGGTGGACCTAGGTACACAGTTTATTGTAAATAAGAATATTGCCCAAGGAGGAACTTTGCCGGCAAAGACTTATAATGACTCCTTTATTGAAGTATATAAGGATGGTAGGATAGTTACAGGTAATCCGGGAGACCAGTCCGGTAATATGATTAAGATAATTATACCTAAAGGACCTGAAAATAAAGGAATAAAGATTGATGGTCCTCTTTATGGTAATCCTTTAATCAATAATCCTTCAACTGTTGTAAAGGTGTTAAATCCGGTGAAGACCAGTGAGGAAATTACAGATAATACAAAGAACTTTTTTGGTGAGGCAACACATCCTTTGATGTTTGTAAAGGTACCCGGAAATGACCGTCCGGAGATTTCTGAAATAAAACCTTCTCCGATAGTTCCGGCAGGCGAAACTACTAAAGGACTGGAAGTTCACGGCAAAAACTTTGACCTTGATGCTGAACTGTTTATTGACGGAGTAAAGGTGAATGGTGCTAAGAGGGATGATGTTAATAATATTATAACTTTTGATGCTCCTGCGAAGTTAGAGGGGAATTATCAAGTCGCTGTTAGGAATCCGAAAACCGGTGCTGTTGGAATTTTCAACTATTTGACTTATATAAAGACATCTACAGAAGGTCTTACTATAATCAACTATCAACCTCAAAAGGGTAAAAAAGACGATACAATCAGTGTTCAAGGGACCAGCTTCGTGCCACCGGACCCAACTGTAACCGATATTAGCGGATCGGGGGTTTGGAGGATGATTGGTACAAGAGTTTTACTTGACAACGAAGATATTAATGAATATATAGACATGGATGCTCAAGGGAATCCAAAGGCTCATCCATTTAGTCCTGCAGAGAATTTGATAAAGGGAGATGGAACGAATGTAGTCTTATCTCCTGATGCAGAATCTGTAATTTTAGAAAGTGGTGGTAAGTATTATAGGCTATACTTTGATTATGTTACAGGGAGAACATTAATTACTGACGGAACAGGTGAAGTTTATACTATTCAATCAAATAACAGCAGCCTTTCTGCATCTTTGGGCGGGGCACCATCTCAACCATTGACACAGTCAGGTGGTTCGATAATGATAGGTTCGAAGAACTTTAACATCCTTACAGTATATAAGAACGAGAACGGAAAACTTACAGGAAACAGGGTCAAGGTCTTAAGCAATAATGAGTTGGTTTGGAAGGTGCCGGCACCGCCAGAATTCCAGGCAAGACTGGACAACCCTTATGACTTGACTGTTAAGAATCCGGACACAAGGAGCTTTACAGTAACAGATGGATTTACCATACTTGAGCCTATACAAAATCCGGAAATAACCGGAGTAGATAGGGATATAGTTTCTGAAGATGGTGGAATTCCGGTTGTAATTAAGGGTAAGAATTTTGTAAACCTTGGTCCGGACCATCAAACAAAGATTATAGTTGATGGTGTAGTAGTACCTGTGAGCCAAACAACAATTGGTGTTAACAATGATGAGATTACTATAATTGTTCCTAAGTATGTGCCGAAGGTGCCGGGAGCCAAATCTCTTGCAGATGAAATTTCCACTGACAGGAAGAAGGTTACAATTGTAGCTCAAAACCCTGATGGAGGAACAGCATACTTCTATGACTTCTATTATAAGGTCTTAAAGAATAGACCTATTATTAAGGAAGTCCAACCTAAGAGCAATATAAACAACACTGTAGAGGTAGATATTTTCGGCAGTGGATTTATATTCTTTGAACCATTTGTAAACAATCCCGGTGGGGATGATAGCAAGTGGGAAGAAGGGGAACAATATACTGATTTGAATGGAAATGGCAAGTATGACAGGTTTACAACTTCCAATGATGCTGAGTTCAAAGCCTTTATGGAGGCTGCAGTAAATGCATTAAGGGGAGAGCCCGGAAATGCTGACAAGACAGATGCAGAGCTGGAAAAGCTGGCTTGGGAAAGGTTTGTAAAGCCAATAATTCCTAAAATCTACTTTAGAAAGGATGGGAGTACAGAAAACCAAGAGGCTGAAATAATAGCATTTTCCGGAACTCAAATAATTGCAAAATTACCACAATTAGGAACAGGCAAGGCTAAGATATACCTAATGAATAACGACCATTCTACTTCCAATGAGGTTGACTTTGAGTTCCTGCAATCTGAACCGGGAATTACTGAAGTTAATCCACCGTTGGGTACAAGAAAGGGCGGTCAAAAGATACAAATAATCGGGCAACCTTTTGACTCTTCAAAGATTAATGTCATAGGTCCTGATATGAATATCACTCAAAAACAGATGCCATTGGTAAGGTTTGGGTCATTAAGTGATACTAACATATCCAATTCCTCTATTCCGTTGGAAGGGGCGAACTCCGGCAAGATTACCGGCACAAGAGGGTCGACCCAAGTTGGCAATCTGAAGGTGGAATATGACTCTTCGGGTGAAAATCCGATTCTTAAATTTACCTTGACAGGTGAAGATGGGAGGACATATACAGGGACACACGCTTATGCCGGTGGAAAGGTATACCTTCCTTTGTCAAGCTTGAGAGATGCAGACGGAAATCCTTACACATCAAATGAGATGGTAATGATAAATGTCGATAGGGACAAGGGTGTGGCAAGTGCTTATAGGATATTTGTTACTAGGGGCTACTCTAAAGAAGCTAGTAAAACAGCAGGTGGGATAGAGCTTGTTACTCCGGAATACTATAAAATCGGGGACACAGAGGTTACTGTCGAGAATTCAGACGGGGCGGAGGCTAAGTCTAAATTCAAGTTCACAAACCCTGAATCAGCCCCTAAGATTAGAAATATTTTAAAGGATGGGGAAGAAGGTAAACTTGGCAAAAATGCACAAAATCAAGACATTAAAATTATAACAGTTACTTCGGTTGGCGGAAACTTAATAAGGGTTATCGGTGAAGACTTTAGAGACCCGTCCACACTTAAATTCCCGGGATACAATGTAGATATACCTGTGAAGTCCTATGAATCTCCGGGTACAAATGACAACTTTAATGAATTGACATTTACTATGCCTGCTTTGGGAGAAAGTGCAATTGGTAAGCTGATACCATTGACTATAACAACTCCAGACAACTCTGCAAGTTCAGCCGATGCTCAACCCCCAATCTACTTCCAAGTATTGGGCATTGAAACTCCTGACATGGCAATAGAGTCGGTAACTCCAAATAAGGGACCTTCAACCGGTGGTACGGAGATAACAATTAGGGGTAATGACTTTAGAAAGTCTATAGAGGGCTACGACGGGAAACTGACTGTCTATTTTGAAAGAGATGGGAAGATAGTTGGAGTAACTGACTTTATCAGTGAAACCCACAAGCAAATTGTTTTAAGGACACCTCCATTTGAGGCAGGCCCTGTAGATATAAGGGTAGTTAATCCTGACGGAAACTCAAAGACACTGCTGGATGCCTTCACATATACATCAGACCCTGTGATTAAGGGTGAGTATGATGCGAAGAATCCTGACCAACTGATTAAGATATTATCAGTAAAGGGAGGTCAAGAGGTTATCGTCAAGGGTGAAGGCTTCCAAGAGGGGGCAAGGGTCCTTGTGGCTGTAAAACTGAGAGAAGTCAAACCGGGTGAAGATATTTTAACTCTGGAAGCAATTCAAATTTCAGGAAAGACCTATGTAATCGAATCATCAATAGAGGTTGATGGGGCGGAATTTATAGATGAAACACAGATTAAGTTCACAAGTCCGGAAGCTCCTAAGGGGAGCAAGGGTCTGGTCGTAATTAACCCTGACGGCGGGGCTGCATATTATCCTGACCTAACCTATGGAATTCCGGAGATAGAGGCACCATTCAATGTATTGGCCGAAGAAGTCTTCGGTAGGCTGATAAGGGTTTCTTGGACAGGTGTGAGCGGCGCCTTAGAATATGAAGTCCATGTGTCTGAAAACGGCAGCGGATGGCAACAAATAGGAAACACAAAGGACACTTCCATAATATTTGAAGAGTTAAAGCCGAACACCAAATACAAGTTCCTAGTGAGGGCACTTGGTGAGTACGGGACTTCAAAACCTATATCTGTAAGTGAGTCAAATGAAGTGACGACAGGTGCGACTGTCGGCTTTGAAGATAAAGATGGAAAGATTGGAGACAAGACAGTAGTAATCAACAGGGGCAAGGATGGATTTGTTTCTGTTGGCAAGGACTTCAAGTATAGTGATTTGGAATTTAACTTGCTGGATGGTAAGTTAAAGGGCGTGGAGAACATGACAATCAAACTACCGGCACCGGTTATTGCAAATTCTGAAGCCAAGATTAAGATAAGTGGAAAGGACTTCTATTTTGAGTTTGACCCGAAAATATTTACTAATAGTGACTTACAGAAGAACAAGGACAAGCTTGATGCGGGAGTAACTTTGAAGATTGGCAAGTACAAGAAGAATTTGAACACTGCAGGTGTAGTGAACAAGCTTGGAGATAGTTTCTTTATTACCGGTGAACAGCAAATAGGCAATAAGAAGAAGGCTCTGAAGAAATTGAATGGGAAGTTTGAATTTACCTTGGACTATGATGAAAATTTGGCTAATACTAAGAGGTATAAAACTGTTAAATTGATGAGATACGATGATGCAAAGAAGACTTGGGTAGAAGATAAGGATTTCAAGACATTGGGAATATTTACCAATGTCGGATCGAGGAGATAATATGAAGAGGAGAATTTTAGCGGTCCTGCTTGTGGTAATCTTCATTGCCACAGGCGTTGCCGCAAGTACAACAAAGACAAAAGTACCGTCAATTATCGAGGGTGAGTTTGTTTCAAGGAAGGGCATGAGGGTAAGCTTGAAGAACTATGACGGCAAGGTCTATAGCCTTCCTACCGACCTTGAAACCTACTACTATATTGACAGGCGACCGGCAGAGATTACAAACTTTAGAAAGGGTTTGGAGGTCTATGCGGAGGTTGTAAATGGCAAGGTGATGGTGCTGGAAGGTTATTCGTCAGAAAATCCGGGCTACCAAAAGCCGGAGGTTTATTCCAGGCTTGGCGTGATAAAAAGTGTAGACAGGGACTTAATTGAAGTCTATTTGGTTGACGGCAGCGAGAGGACCTATACTCTTTCAGAGGCTACACTGATTCAAAGGAACAGGCTAAAGGTCAAGCCTGAAATCTTATACGAGGGAGATAAGGTCAAGCTTTACTTTGAAACAGGCGATGACGATACCATAATGAGGCTTGAAGTCATGGGTGAGTCTGTGAAGATTAGGAGGCTTTATTCAGGTACCCTGTCCAATGTGGACATTATAGAGAATACTGTTACCCTCACCAACCAGAGGTTTTTCAAAAATGGGGACTGGCGACCTCTCTATGAAGAAAATGAAAGCGGGAGAAGGGCACCGTCAGACCCGGATGTATGGGATGATTCACAGATTGGTGACGGTAAGAGGCTGGAGCTTGACGATGATGTAGATGTTTACCTTGCAGGGCAAAAGCTTGCAAAAGACAGGCTTAAATACTATAAGGACAAGGAAGCTTACTTTGTTGTAAATGATGAGTTTGGTACAGAGATGATTAAGAAGATAATCTTAAAGTCCAGGTATGAAACATCCTACATCGACAAGATTGAAACTATCGACCGTTTTAACAACATGATGGAGCTTAGGAACAAGAAAAACTTTGACCTCAATGACAGCACCGTCTATATTAAACATGACAGGCTTGTAAGCTTAGATAATATATATCAAGGGTCAAGCGGACTGGTGGTTGCCGATGGTAGGAACCAAGAAAAGAGTGCTACTCTGGTCTTTATATTTGACGAGTCTATCAACAATACAAACTTAGGAGAGTATCAACTGTATGCCGGCAGGCTACAAAAGGTGGTGCCGGAAGCGGTAACTTTGAGAGACTTCTTTGTACTCACAGACAACAAGTGGGAGTCCTTTGCTGAGGAAAAGGAATTCTTCTTTGACGATGAGATAAAGCTACTGAATGTTGACTCTTTATATGAGCCGAATGCTACTCCTAAGAGGGAGATGGTCACTCCGAAGGAATTTTCGGCTAGGGAGTTTTCTGTAGACGAAAAGGGCGGCTATGAGGCACCTGCCATAAAAGACGGGGACAAGACCAATGAAGGCAGGCATAGGAGAGACTGGTATGGCTACTTCTTTATGAAGGGCGACAGGATAACTTCCGGAGTAGTTTCCAAGTCGATAGATTCTTTATTAAGGCAGAAGGTAACCATTGGCTACCTTGAGGAAGATTCATTTGATGACAGTCTTATGGGTTGGAAGATAATCCTAAGGGATGCTAAGGACTATAGTGAGTTCTCTGATAGGTGGATAGAAAAGAATGAGAATGTCCACTTTTATATAGGTGGAGCTATGGTAATAAAGGATGGAGAGCAGGTAAGTTTAGATGCCCTTAAAAGAGGAGATAAGCTTTACCTTGTAAGAGACAACAACGATGTGAAATTCATCATAGTGAAATAGGGGGGAAGTAATGAAAAAATTAGCAAGTATCATTTGAACAAGTTTAATAATATTAACCGGCATGTCAACAGTATTTGCTATCCCCTATGACTATAGAGGTGGGGTTGCAAATAGTGATGTGGGCAGGTATTCGGAATATGTTTTCCTATCAGGCAGACCTGTTAAGTTTGTAGGAACTTATGTAGTTAGCCATCCTATCAGGAAGAAGGGAAATACTTGGGTTTCAAGTTATAGTTTCACTTTGGAAGGGGATAAGTCAGGTGATAGCCTGACAAGGGAAGTGACATTTACGACAACTGTAGAGGACCAAGAGGACTTTAAACAGGCAATCGGCAACACAGAACTTACCAGTTTC